>JAISJZ010000180.1 GCA_031261125.1 Planctomycetaceae bacterium
GTCGGAGATGTTTTTACACCGGCAGTTCTCGTTGACGGATATGCTCACGGAATCTTTCCGTGGCCCTTTCCCGACTACCACAATCCGCAGAAACATCATACCGGATGGTTTTCGCCTGACCCGCGGTGCATCTTTGAGTTTGAAACGTTTCACATTCCAAAACGGTTGAAGTCCGTGCTGAATAGCGGCAAGTTTGAAATTCGCTGCGATACGGACTTTCGCCGCGTAATAACGTACTGTGCTGCTAATCCGCACCGGTTAGACGGGTCGTGGATTACGCCGCCGATGCTTGCCGCTTATGTGAAACTGCATCAACTGGGAATTGCTCACAGCGTTGAAGCATACCATAAAGGACGGCTTGCCGGCGGGGTCTATGGTATTGCCCTGCGGGGACTGTTTGCCGCCGAGTCAATGTTTTATCTGGAACCGGATGCGTCCAAAGTTGCACTTGCCGCTTTGGTTGAACGGCTAAAACGGCAAGGATTTCAACTGCTTGACATCCAGGCGAAGACGGACAACACCGCCCGATTTGGTGCCGCCGAAATTTCAAGAACCGAGTACCTGCAACGGCTTCATCAGGCATTGCAGGTTAATATTGAATTTTAGCGGTTAGTACAATCCCGGATAACTGGTATTACCCATATAGAGATTATAATATCCGCCGTAATTTGCTGTGTCCTGCGGACCTGCTTGTGCGCCGAAATAGCCGTAGGGATAAGCATTCTGTACCGGCATCCGCAGCGTACTGTCCGGGTTGTACGGCGTTGACCACGCTTGCATCAGTTGCGCCAGCGGGTCACCGCCGGAATGGCGTTCCCTGCGTTCCGCTCTGCGGTCGGCAATCCGGGAAAACAGACCTTTTCGCCTCGGCTGATTGTCCCGCAGCAACATCACCAGTTGCAGTACCTCGGACATACTCATTCCGCCTTGCTGGAAACCCGCACCGCTTGCGCCGCCGAAACCGACCGGCATAAAACCGGGCTGCTGGAAGCCATACGGGCTATATCCTCCGTACATCGGGTTGAACGGTTGAGGTTGAGCAGCGGGAACGAGTCCGAACGGCGTTTGATACACCGTTGGATACGGGACCGGCTGCTGGTATTGCTGGGGATAACCATAAGCAAACTGCGGCGGCAACTGCTGCGGAAATTGGAAGAACAGCGGATTGAATCCGTCGGCGGCAGGCGGCGGTGTTAAACCGTTTGCCGCTGCTGTTCCTGCTGCAGCAGAATTGGGCTGTCCCGCGGCGGCGGCCGCTTCTGCCTGCGCCGCATACAAGGCAAACGGATTCGCATAAATTCCGTTGGCAAACTGCGGATTGATGGACAGCGGCGGTCTCAATTCGCCGGATTGCTCACCTGTTCCTTCTGATTTTGTTCCGTCTTTCGCCAGTTCTGTTGCGGACTGTTGTGCCGCCTGTAACTGTTGTAATTGCTGCCATTGCGCAGCCGGCATCGTTCCCATACCGGCAAACGAATACGGATTCTGATACGGTTGATACTGCAGATACGGCACCGTCGGTCGGTAACCGACAACAGCCAATCCATAAGGAGTCATTGCCGTAATCGGTTGCATCTGCGGTACTCCGTAGAACGAGGAAGCGTCCGGTACCGTGCCTTGCGGTATTTGCGGAACCGGCGGTGGTGCCATTCCCGGCTGCGGAAGAGCCGGCAACTGTGTTGCCGGGGTCATCATTCCGGGGCTGCCCGGTAAAATCATCATTCGCGGAGTACTTCCGTGACACCGCAGCAGTCCGCAGCCGGAGTGGTCTGCCGGTGCCGTTAAGAGAACCATTCCGTTCGGCAGGACTTGTGTCTGGACTCCGCTGGGGTCGTATCCGCCGCCCGTTCCGAACGCTTGATAGGGAATTCCACCCATCGCCGGAGGAACTGCCCCCGGCTGTCCGCCCTGCGGTATGAAACCGATTTGAGAGCCGGTACCGCGTGCGCCGAATTGGTTGATATAACCGTTGAATCCCGGTTGTCCGCCCCACGGCATCGGAACCGAAGCCGCCTTGAATACCGGCGAATTGAACGACCACGCCGCCGGCGGTTTCGCCGGTTTTTGGCAGAAGATTCCTGTTTGTGTAATGTCCTGATTCAGCGGCATCAGCGGCGTTGCCGGAACGATTTCCTCGTTGTTTGATGCCTGTAAAATCAGTTTTTCCGGTTCCTGCGGTTCCGCAACGGCTAGTTCCTTCTGCTCTGACTCCTGCCTCTTGGTTTCTGTCTCCTTTTGGGGTAACGGTTTCGGCAGTTGCAAGGCCGGGAACGGCGAGTAGGTTGCGACGAACGGTGAAACCACTCCGTAGTCGGCGGCGTGGTTCAAACAGGACGGTGATGCCGTATTTGCCGCAACACCGTTATACTGAATCGTGTCCGGCAAAACGATGTGCGGGACAAGTTCGTATTGAACGCTTGGTGCCGCCGCATTGGCGGTGAAACTGCCTGCACCGAAAATAAGAAATCCGAGCAGTGCTGTTGCCAAAGTCCGCTGTGTATTTTTCCGTGTTCGCTTCATCGGAGTTCCCCTGAATAAATGGTGGTCGCCGAACGCCTCCTGTATCCGCAATCCGGCGTTCCATTCGGGAAAATCGTCTTTTTTGACAGGAATGTATCGGTTAATTGTATCAGGATTGCCGATTTTTCCTGATTTACAGTCCATTTGTACCGGTTAGAACGGTTGTAGCAGAAAATTGGTGTCTTTTGACCGTTGAACCGTGTATCTGCCACGACGGTTTTGCAGCCGGGCAGTAGTTCGGCGTTGTATCGGTTTTCAAAAATTGATACAATACAGACAAAACAGGCGATATATCAATTCAAGCCGTGAATGAGCCGTTACCAACTTCTCGATTTCGGTAATGCCCGAAAATTGGAACAATTCGGACCATTTCTGATTGACCGCCCTTGTCCGGCAGCGGAGGGAATGACACAACGGCAGCCGGCACGCTGGAAGAACGCCGATTACCGATTCACGGAATTGCCGAACCGTACCGGCAACGTTCGCGGACACTGGGTTCCGTCAGTCCCGCCGAATTGGAATGTTGCGTTTGAGTCGTTTTCTTTGCAACTGCGGGGAACGCCGTTCGGACATCTCGGCGTGTTTCCCGAACAGCAGCAGAATTGGAGCCGGATTATAAGTGTTCTGAAACAAGCAACGGAACCTGTCCGGGTGTTGAATCTTTTTGCTTACACCGGCGGCAGTTCGCTTGCCGCCGCAATGGGCGGACAACATATCGAAACGGTGCATATTGATTCAGCAAAGAACGCCGCCGATTGGGCGAAGGAAAACGCGGTGATGAACGGCGTTGCCGACCGTATCCGGTTTATTACCGAAGATGCCCGGAAGTTTGTAAAGCGGGAGAACAGGCGGGGCAGCCGTTACAACGCCGTGTTTCTTGACCCGCCGAGTTATGGACACGGTGTCCGCGGCGAAACGTGGAAAATTGCTGACGATTTACCGGAATTACTGATGGACTTGAAACCGCTGCTCATTGAACCGGCTTTTTTTCTTTTGACGGCTCACACGCCGGAGTGGGATGCCGTTCGCTTGCAAACGCTGGTTTTGAATGCCGGACTGGCGGAACAAAACCGGATTGAAAAGTTCACGATGCCGGTTGTTTCAGAAGCGGGCGGGACGTTGCCGGCGGGCTGCGGCGTGCGGTTTGTTGTTTAGCCCTGATTTTTGGTATTGATATGCGAGAAGGGTTATCGTAATCATCCGTTGTCGGAGGAGCAGAAAGCGAGTAATCGTTTGAAGAGCAAAGTGCGTTGTCGAATCGAACACGTTTTTGGGGAACAAAAAGATGCGAATGAAGGAGGAGACGTTGAGAAGTATTGGTTTTGCGAGAGCGAAGTTTTGGATAGGAATCAGAAATATGGGCAGTAACATAAGCCGGTATTTAACGTTGAAAAAGCGTTTGACAAACTGGCATCCGTTCCGGTTTCCCTGCAA
>JAISJZ010000198.1 GCA_031261125.1 Planctomycetaceae bacterium
GAACTTCGTGCGCTGCTTAAACCGATTGACCCGGAGGCGTTGACCCGCAGTTGGGTTCCTCCGGTCTTGGCAGCACCGAAGGAACCGGCAAAACCGGAAAAACCGGTGCGACCTGCGGAACCGCCTGTTAAGTCGCCGTTCAATCACCCGGCGGACACCGATTTTGACAAGGAATCAGATGAGGCAGGGGAAGTATTCGTTGAGGAAGCAGCGATTGAAAAGGTTGTCATTGAACCAAAACCGGCAGCGGAGAAAGACAGCAAACCGCCGGTGAAAAAAACAGCACCGAAACAATCGCCGAAACCGGTATCGAAAGTACAGCCGCAACAGAAGCAAACGGTAAAGCAGCCGCTGCCGAATCCGGCACCAAAGCAGCCGGCAAAGAAAACACCGCTGCGTGAACTTCGGTCAAAAAAGCCGAAGTAGATTTCCGGCATTTATGTTGCCGACACACCGGCAACGGCGTACCGGACTTTTTAAGCACCCATATTGCCGAATGCGCTGCGGAGTTCCTGCCGCTCGTATTCCAGCAGTCCTTCAATCACCGGCACCATATTACCGGCTAAAATCGTGTCAAGTTTGTACAGCGTCAGACCGATACGGTGGTCGGTAATCCTGTTTTCCGGGAAGTTGTACGTCCGAATTCGTTCGCTTCTGTCGCCGGAGCCGATTTTCGTTTTCCGTTCTTCGCTGCGTTTCGTCTGTTCCTCTTCCCGTTTCAAGTCGTATAGACGGGCTTTGAGAATCTTCAACGCCTTTGCAAAATTTTTGTGCTGGCTGCGTTCGTCCTGACACGCGACGACAATTCCTGTTGTCAAATGCGTCAAGCGGACAGCCGAAGCCGTTTTGTTGACGTGCTGTCCGCCGGGACCGCTTGAACAATACAAGTCCTTCCGGTAGTCCTCCGGTTTCAGGTCGATTTCGACATCTTCCGGTTCCGCCATCACGGCAACGGTCGCCGCCGAAGTGTGAATCCGTCCTTTTGCTTCCGTTTCGGGAACCCGCTGAACGCGATGTCCGCCGGACTCAAATTGCAGTTCCCGGAAACAGCCGTCGCCGTCAATGCCGATGACCATTTCTTTGAATCCGCCTAATTCTGTCGGATTGAACGAGAGAATTTCGACTTTCCAACTTTTGGATTCGGCATAATGTTTGTACATATCGTACAAATCGCGGGCAAACAGTGCCGCCTCATCGCCGCCGGTGCCGGCACGGATTTCGAGAATCAGGTTTGTCCGGTTTGCATCTTCGCCGCCGATGGTCATATCGAGCAGTTCGTTCCAGAGCGTTTCCCGCTGCTCTTTTAATTCCGGCAGTTCCATTTCGGCGAGTTCTTTCATTTCACCGTCGTTGCCTTCAAGAATTTCGTGTGCTTCTTCGATTTGAGCGTTGAGTTGTTTGAACCGGCGGTACTTTGTTGCCATTTTGGCGAGCGTACCGTGTTCACGGGCAACCTGCTGCATTTTGGACGAATCCGCAAGAACAGCAGGGTCAATCATTTCTTTTTCGAGAACCTCGAATCGGGCTAGTGTATTGTCAAGGAGTTTTCGCATACCGGCTATTATATCAATAACCGCTTCACGGACAAGCCCGCCGTATTCTTTCGGCGTGAAACATCACACGATTCCTGACATCATTTCGACCAATCCTTTCACGGCATCGACACTTTTGCGGAACCCTTGTTCTTCTTCGGCGTTAAGCGGAATTTCAACGATTTTTTGAACGCCGCCGGTTCCTAATACAACCGGTACGCCGACGCAATAACCGCCGACGTTGTATTCCTTTTCGCACAGCACCGCACAAGGAATCAACCGCCGTTTGTCTTTCACGACGGCTTCGACCATCTGTGCTGTTGCAGCGGCAGGGGCGTAATACGCACTGCCGGTTTTCAAAAGTTTGACAATTTCAGCACCGCCGTCCCGTGTCCGCTGGACGATTTCATCTAACCGGTCTTTCGGAATCAGTTGCGAAACGGGAATACCGCCGACGGCGGCGCAACTCAACAGCGGCACCATTGTATCACCGTGTCCGCCCAAAAGCATTGCCGAAACATCTTCGATACTCACGTTCAACTCCGCCGCGATGAACGCCTTGAACCGTGCCGTATCGAGAACGCCCGCTTGCCCAATCACCCGTTCCCGCGGAAAACCGCTCACTTGCAATGCCCGCTGCACCATTGCGTCCAGCGGATTACTCACGATAATTAACACCGCATCGGGGCTTGTTTTCGCAACTTGTTCGGCAACGGAACCAACGATTTTAGCGTTTGTTGCCAACAAATCGTCCCGGCTCATACCGGGCTTGCGCGGAATACCGGCAGTAATGACAACGACATCGCTGGCTACGGTATCGGCGTAATCCGTTGTGCCGGTTATGCTTGCGTCAAATCCGAAGACCGGTGATGCTTCAAACAAATCAAGGGCTTTGCCGGCCGGCATCGTTTCGGTTTGCGGAATATCGAGCAGAATGACATCGCCGAGTTCGGCGGCGGCAGTCCAATGAGCAACCGTTGCGCCGACGTTGCCGGCACCGATAATGGTGATTTTGGAACGCTTCATTTTTCTCTTTATTATTTTACAGGATGGTGTTTCGGTAATTCCGAATAATCAAAGTTATCTCAATTTTCTTTTTTTCGCCTATTCCATCAGCGTTTTCCGGCGGAGTCAACTTTCGCAACGAGCAAAACGAACGGCAATAATCCCTCCACAGCGTCATTGTCCGCTGTCTGCTGTTGTTTGTCAATCTCTGTCCGGCTGCAAGTTTTTAGAAACCGGGAGTTTTCAGAAATTTTAGCGGTTGATGAGCGGCATTTAGTGCAACTTTTGTAGTTTTACCTTTTGCATCTTTCCAAAGAGACAACAAGGATAAAGCACAACTTGTCAGAGCCGACCGGATTTCTCCCAAGCCCGACCGGCGAAAAACGTGTTTGTCCTCGTCCCGCCAACAAGTTCCAGAAAACGCTCCGCCGAGACCTGCGAAGCATCCAGCAAAGAGACAAAATACCGCACTTCACGGGAAATCAAAACGCCTTGATGAAAACTCTCCCTCCTCTGATACGAAAATCGAAAATATCTGTTCATAAAAAACTTGCAGGCGGACTGGTTGTCAATCCGCCGGTGATTTTCTTTGTCCGTTTTTGTGGTAGAATGGGAGAGAGTTAGGCTTGCTGTCGGAAGAGCGTGAGGTGTGTACCAAATCTTTCTATGGACAAGATAAAAACAATTAAACAACAATTCAAGAAATCACTCAAAGCTTTTGCGTCATCCATCGGCGGTTTTGTTTCTACGAAAGATAGCCAGTGGACAGTCAAGGGTTTTATCGACGTTTTTCAGAACATTTACACAATTTCGGCAGACACAAAAATCGTTTCAAAAATTCTTGAAATACATCTTTTTCCCGAACTATTAAAATTTGCGGAATCAATCGGTTATCGAATTGTTTTAGCCGACCATCAGAATTATTATCCAGACCTTTCCTTTGTGTCGGCAAAAGACGAATCAATTAAATTCGCCGTTGATTTGAAAACAACTTATCGTTTGCCGAAACATTCCGATTTTTGCAACGGATTTACGCTTGGTTCGCACGGCAATTATTGCAAGGAACGAAACAAACGAAAGAACATACAATTTCCGTATAATGATTACAGCGGACATTTTTGTTTGGGAGCAATTTACACACGAGCCGATTCTGCGGACATTATTGAGACGAAAAAGTATAACCTCTCCCAGTTAAAGTCCATTGTTTCGGTCATTCGGGATATTCGATTCTTTGCTTGTGAAAAATGGGAAATTGCCAGCGATTCACAAGGCAGTGGTAATACGGCAAATATCGGCAGTATCGTTTATATTCCCGATATTCTCAACGGTAA
>JAISJZ010000221.1 GCA_031261125.1 Planctomycetaceae bacterium
AATCAATTGAAAACCGGCTCGTTCCTGTTGGAAACTCCGAATCGCTTCGGGCAATAGGTCGTCCCGTGTAAGATTTGGTTTCAGGATTATTCGTTGCCATGAGAGAATCAGCCCAGGCGTGTATTGCTATGTCTCCCCGGCTTGCTCCCCCGTCTCCGGCGAACCCGGAGAGGTAGGAACAATCCAAATGCCATTGTTCCTGTTGCGTTTGGTAAGCATAGCCTTGTGTATAACATTTTCCGAACATATAAGTCGGAAGATGTTTTTCCGCCGCAATGACCTGATTGGAAGTACCATCCTCCCACCAGGCGAAAGTATCGACGGGTTCATAATTAACCACCTGAAAGGAACCAGCAGGTCCCGCCTTAATCGTTGCGGTACGAAACGATCCATTATGGTTCACGTTGGCATTTCGATCCCATTTATTATCAAGCATCCGAGCATCTGTTCCCAAATAAGCAACCGTAATCAGATAATCAATCTGAGGTCCCGAATGGGACATTGTGGTTTCCTGTGAGTAATGAGAACCGCCGCTGCGGCGTGAGGGACAGTGATAAAACGAAACCGAGCCGAATCCTCTTCTCTCCTCCTCGTTGAGAACATTGCGCCACCAGGTTTGTCCGGGAACCCGGTCAAATCCTTCACGAATTCCGCTTCCTTCCGTAACTTTATCGTAAAGTTGCTGCCGTTCAACAAACGGGTAAATCAATCCCCAAAACGAAAGCCGTCCGTAATTGGGAGCATCGTGAGTGGCATCCAATGGTGCATAATTCGCATTGCCGCCGCCATAATAAATAATTGTCGGCGGCAAAGCACTATTGGTGGAATGGAAATTATGGACGGCAATGCCGACCTGCTTGAAATGGTTTGTACACTGCATTCGTCTCGCCGCCTCACGGGCGGCTTGTACAGCGGGCAAGAGCAGGGCAATCAATACACCGATGATGGCAATGACAACCAGAAGCTCAACGAGCGTAAAACCGCGCCGCAAACGGCGGATTAAACTTCGCAAACCGCCTCCCCCCATTTTAACATTTGGTAATTCGTTCGACACTTTTAGTTCTCCTTTCTCCAGTTCGGCAAGCAAACCGGCTAAATATACCCGCCGCAAATCGACGGAACCGACGACAACGCTCACACGATACACGATTAACTTTTTACTCTGTCAATACCGTTGTTCTTAATCGTCTATCAATTCAATTCAATTTTGATATTCTTATCACCTTTCGGCGGAATCGTTAGATTGATGTCTGTTGTTACTTTGGAGGCGTATTTTTCCGGTAACAAGAAAATCGTTTTTGTATTGTTTTCCGGTATATCTTTGTTGTTTCGTTCGTAATCCAAAATCTGTTCATCCGTTAGTTTACTCTTGACTTCAATCTTCGAAACGGAAACAACGTAATTTCCCGGATACGTTCCATCGCCATCGCCGTACAACGAAATCTTAAACTTACCGTCGCTCGTCGTGACCGCACTCCCGCCGGGTTTCGCCGGGTCATCTTTGTTGAAGAAAACAACCGTCGCCTCTTCAACCGGTTTTCCCTGATACTCAACACTACCCGCTGCGGGAACAAGGTCACGCGAACGCGGATCACCGTGACGACAACCGTTCAACAAAACGATTACCATCAAACATATCATCACCGTGTTCATTCGATGAAGTGAGTTCATCTTTATTCGTTCTTTCTGTGTTAATGCAACATTAAAGCGATTTCGCTTCGCCGCCATCAATACTGCCCATCGCTCCCCAAACACCGTAGGGCGACTCACCACTGGTTTTAGAACCGGCATCAAGGTTACCGGTATCAACGGTATCACTTACAAATCTTACCGATCCGTCACCCAAGCCAACATTCACGCCGCCCGAATGATTACTCGTCGCAGTTTGAACCATACGGTTCATTGTACCAGTGTCGGCAGGACTGCCACCTCCAAAACACGATGCACTGTTCGGCGGCATAATCGTATGGAACATTGTTGTTCCGACGTAACCTTTCCCCCACATCTTGCCGGTCAAATCACGCCGGATGTTTCCGGCTGATGTAATGTAGTCATGTTTGTTTGGAGCCATTGCGTTACAAGCGGTGAACACCGTTTCTTCCCAGCCATTCGCACCGGCAAAAACTGTTGTCCCCGCGTTTTTGCGAATGTCCCCGCGAACCACACCAGTATTAGCACCAGAACTGGTTGCGTTACTTATTGCACTTTCACTGAACAGAATTGTGTTAGACAAACCGTCTGCAATACTGCTAAATAAACGTAATTGTTCTACACCAATATGAAACGTGCCGCGAAAAACCGTTCCTGTATTGAAATTAGTGGGAAAATCACCGACACACAACATTGTGTTGTTTCGTCCCGGCGACGTTTCCCCCCAGCCCGATTTGTGATTACGATCTGACGGGCAAAGATAAGTTGGAACGTGTTCGTGCCATGCCGCTGTCCACATTGCTAACTGCTCCTCCGTTGCTGCCGCTGCGATTGATTGCGGTTCGCCGGCGACATTACCGTTATTGACTGCGGTAACAATGGCATCCCAACGCGGCATTTGTTCAATAAATGGACAAAGCCAGGATTGACCGGAAAGCCGAGCGGTAAAACCTAGTGCTTTACCCGGCAATCCGCTTTGACAACCGGACGGTAACGTCCCGTAAGTATCGTGAAAATTGTGCATCGCGATACCGACCTGTTTCATATTACTGGAACACTGCATCCGACGTGCCGCCTCACGGGCGGCTTGCACAGCGGGCAAGAGCAAGGCAATCAGAACGCCGATAATGGCGATAACGACAAGAAGTTCAACAAGCGTAAATCCGCGCCGAAAACAGCGGATTAAACTTCGCAAACTGCCCCCCCCCCCCAATTTAACATTTGTTAATTCGTTCTTCACTTTTAGTTCTCCTTTCTCCGGTTCGGCAAGCAAACCGGCTAAATATAACCCGCCGCAAATCGACAGAACCAACGACAACGCCCACACTGTACACGATTAACTTTATTCTGTCAGTACCGTTGACATTATACTTGAAAAAAATAAATTTGCAAGTGTTTTTTCCTTTTTTTTAGAAAATTACCAATTTTTCTATAACGTCTTGCTGCCGGTCGGCAACGTTATTAAATTCAAATTTGTCGTCGGGCTTAACATACAACTCCCGATTTCTCAAAAACCATTCAGGGGTTAACACCGCTCTTTCACCGTTGCCGTTTTGAAACTCCAGCAGTTCGTGAATTTCAGTTTCGTTTTCTCCTTTGATAGACCGCAATAACGGAGAATCGTTCGGATACGTCCGCAGAAACTCCGCAAGGTCTGCCGGTTGCAGCATTTGCGGCACGCGCACCGATGCGTATTCCTGATTCGGAAAACGAATCAACAGCGGCAGATGCAGGTTTTCGCTGTACAAGGCATCATTTGCGCCGATGACACCGTGTTCGCCGAGGGAGAAGCCGCGTGTTCCCATCAGCACGAACATTGTTTTGCCCGGTCCGCCGTTTTCCAGTAAATTCAAAACCCCGGCAATCACATCATCGAGTACCGCAACGCCGCCGGAGTAGGCCTCGATGACGGCTTGTAATTCGTCTTTGTCTTCAATTTTCCGCTCTCCGCTGTCCGTTCTCAACTTGTGATACGGTTCGGGGTCTTCATCGTCCTGATGAATTTTCCGGTAGTCAAGCGGAAAGTCCCAAATGCCGCGGAATCCCTGCAAATGAACGTTTAGATACTGCGGAACTCCGCCGTTCCGCAGCATATCAACCGCGGCGGCAGCGGCTTTGAAGAACTGCGTTTCTTCCAATTCGGCAACCGGTTCGACAATGTCCGGCGTGTTCAGCAGTTGTTTCTTTTCAATATCGGCGGCGTTCGGATGAAGGAAGACATCGGAATCATCGGTAATAAGGGAAGAAGGGACGAAATTTTGCCATAGTGTTTCAAACACGTCCCATATATCTAATGAATTGGTATAATACCGGTCAAAAACAACGGACTGCGCGGCAAGTTTATTCAACGCCGGTGTTTGAATCCAGGCGTTGCCGTAAGTACCAAGCATTGCATTTTGCAAGCCGTCAATAGAAAGAATAAAGAGGTTCATCGCTCCCTATTATTCCAAAACGCTGTACAAAAACAAGAGTACAAAGAATTGATAACGAACGGTAAATAAAAGATAATGGGGCTGAACTACTTAATCTCTTCCTTCAATGACTGCCGAACAATTCCGGGACATCATCAGCGGAAACCGCCGCGGACTTGCCGCTTCGCTGTTCCGCGGATTGTTTGCCGCCGCCGAAGTGCCTTACGCCGCCTTCGCCGCGTTCCGAAATTTTCTTTATGACAACGGCATCAAAAAACAGTACCGCTCTGCCCTGCCGGTCATCTCCGTCGGCAACCTGACACTCGGCGGTACCGGTAAAACTCCGCTCGTAGCGTACCTCGCCGAACTCGTTCAATTCTACGGAAAACGTCCCGGTATCATCAGCCGCGGATATAAAAAATCATCAGATGACGGTAACGACGAATTTCAGGAACTGGCTCTGCGGTTAGACGGCGTTCCGCACATTCAGAATCCGAACCGGCTTGCTGCCGCAGAAGAATTAACCCGGCAAAACAATGCTGACGTTTTGATTCTGGATGATGCGTTTCAGCACCGCCGTATCGCCCGGAATGTTGACATCGTTCTGCTCGATGCCTCCGAGCCGTTCGGTTTGGAACACTTGTTTCCGAGAGGGACGCTGCGGGAACCGTTAAGCGGATTAAGACGTGCCGATGCTGTCGTGCTGTCAAGAGCGGATTTCATTGACGGGAAAGAACGGGAACGCATCAAACGCCGGGTTATGAGTATCGCTCCGAATGTTGTTTGGAGCGAAGCGGTTCATCAGCCGGAATTTTTGTTTTCGGCGTTGCAGCACAAAAGTCCGTTGCAGACGATTCACGGTAAGCGGGCGTTGGCGTTCTGCGGCATCGGCAATCCGCAGGCGTTTGTCAGAACACTGAAATCCTGCGGCGTATCCGTTGCCGATTTGGTACCGTTTCCCGACCATTACCGCTACACCAATACAGATTTAGACCGGTTAGCAGAACGGGTTCAACGATGTTCTCCCGATGTTGTGTTATGCACGATGAAAGACATCGTAAAAATCGACCGCACGGCACTAAACAGCACTCCGCTGTCTGCCGTTTCGGTCGGCATCCGTTTTTTAAGCGGCGAAACGGAATTACAGGATTTACTATTTCAATCCTGCCATACCGGCAACGAGGTCCATCACGGATGAATTTATCACAAACGGTTCGCCCCAACTCCAAATATGCCGGATTAAGTCCATTATCATCATTCCCGGCAGCACAAGGAAGAACGCAATCAGTACAAGAACGGTAACTAACATCGGACTGTACGATGCTTCAGCCCTCTGCGGTGCTGCCGCCAAGGGACTGGCAAGCGTGCTGAAATCGCCGCCCGCCGGTGTTGATGCGGCATCGCCGAAGCCGCCGAAACCGGCATCCGTTGCCGGTACCGTACCGCCGAACGGGTCCGTCGTTGTTCCGAACGGTCCGCCGGTATCTAATGAAATCTCTTTGGAACCGCTGTCCGAACCGTCCAGCGCAATCACTTTCGAGCCGCTGTCCGAACCGTCCAATGCGATAATTTGCGAACTGCTCTCCGAATCATCGACCGGAATTCCCTTAACGTTCGGGGTCAACTGGAAATCGTCTTCGACCGGAATCGCAATCGTTGTCGTGTGGTCTTGTTCCGGGGCTTTGCTGTCAACGAGCGACAGAATATCGTCTTCGTCATCGAACTGAATCGCTGCGTCGCTGCCCATCTGCGGCGTTGCGCCGGCACCGGAACCGCCGCCGCCCAAGAGCGAAATACCGCTGTCGCCGGCAAGGTTGACGGACGAACCGCCTGCCGGCACCAAATCATCGGCAACCGCTAAATCAACATCGGAAGCGGACGGTGCCTTTTTATTCAGGTTCACCTTGACCGCCGCTGCCGTATTAACCGCCGATTTGCTGTCCTCCAAAACGGGAACGATTGACGAATCGTCGGATAAATCAAATTCATCACCGCCGGGCAACAGGTCGGATAAATCGTTTTTCTTTTTCTCCGATGGTGCCGCGACCATTTTATCGTCGGCAAGGGACAATCCGCCGCCGTCTTCCATTAGAGAGTCGAATGACTGCTGGTCTGCCAACAGAGTCGGCGTTTCGTCGGCGTTGTCATCCGCACTCAACAGGTCAAAATCGCTTTCATTGGCGGGCTTGGACGCACTGCGGCTTTTAATGAGTTCCGCCAGATGATTATCGACATCGCTTTTTCTGAATTTCCAACTAGAACCGTCGCGGAATGCCCGCAGCGAACTTTTCTCGCGAAGCCGGTTGACCTCTGCCGTCGGCAGTTTCAAAACACTTGCCGCCTCTTCCAGTGTGTAATACTCTGAACTCATTGGAACTCTCAATTAGGGGGTTTGCTGCCGCAGCCGTTCTATCTCTCTTCGTATTTCGCTCGGTGCCGGGGCAACGGCATTAAACTGGTCTATCAAAATGTCGGGCTGTATGTTCCGCACTCCGAGCAGTTTAATTTTGCCGCCGTCGAGTTGATACGTTAAAATGTGTTTCGATTCCGGGTCAACGATGGTACCGATTTGGACTTTCCGACCGGGCTGCGCCGGGTCGTCCTGCCAACTAAAATCGGCAAGCCACCGCGGCGGTTCCGGCTGCGGACGGACAACAACTTGTGCTGCCGAACCTGCTTGTCCGAGTGCCGGATATTGGGCGAAAACCTGTTCCCGAATCAGCGAAAACAGATAACCCGAAATCAATACCGCACCTACTAAAACGATACGGAACCCAAACGAACGCTGCCGATGCTTCATCATTGAAAATCCTTTTCCGGTTTGTTATTATAGTATCCGTTTTACGGTAATGCAAGTATTTTTTTACCTATTTTACCCAAACAAACGGAACGGCGAACCGGAAAAGAACACTCTTTGTCGAATTTTCGGCTAAAAACGTTTTGATTCCAAAGTTTTTGTTTCCATTTCGGTAATAAGTACCGCCGGCAGATAAGAATGACCTGCACAACCGGAAAATACTGATTAACCGACAATACCGTTTATAGGCGGGAAATGCAAGAGGAGTTGTAATGAAACATTGGGCGGTTTATCCGGGGTCGTTTGACCCGTTCACATTAGGACATCTCGACATCGTACAACGCGCGAGCGGTTTGTTTGACTATTTGCTTATCGGTGTCGGCATCAACATCGACAAGCAGCCGCTCTTCACGCCGGAAGAACGGGTCGAGTTAATCCGAATGTCCGTCAGTCATCTGAAAAACATTGAAGTTGTTGTTTATCAAGGGTTGACAGTTAAGTTCGTGCAGGAATCCGGTGCGAAGATAATGATACGCGGTGTCCGTCCGCTTACGGACATTCCGGCGGAGTTGACGATGATGATGGCAAACCGCCGGCTTGCGCCGGAAATTGAGACGTTGTTTATGATTGCCGACGGTGAGTTGGCGCACGTTTCCAGTTCGTTGATTAAGGAAATTGCTTCTGTTGCCGACGAAAAGACGTTTTCCAATTTTTTACCGGTACCGATTGTCAAAACTGTGTTGGAGAAGATAAAGGCAACCATCGAAATATCCGACAAGGCGTAGGCGTTATCCTTTTGCGGGACGTTTCGCTATCGCTGCACGTCCCGCTCGTTGACACGTTGGCACATAACTTATTTCTTCCGCCGCCGTGCCAGTCCCAGACCGGCAAGACCCAAACCGAAAATCAGCATCGTTGCCGGTTCCGGCGTGGCGTTATCCCGCGGCGGTGCGTCAAAGAGCAACGCGCCGTCTTGAATCCGCACCGTTTGCGAAAACTCGCCGCCGACGAAATCGCTGAACAAATTATTATCATTCAACTCGTATGCCGTTAAAAGCAACTCGTATTCGCCGTCGGAAATGCCGCTGAAACTCAGTGTTTTCAAATCGAACAGTCCACTGTCGCTGGTCAAGGTGTAATCCGTGCCGTTCAACGAAGCAAGCAACGTGTTGGCATTCGTCAGGTCGAGCGTTCCGTCCTCGTTAATGCCGCCGTTGATGTTCAAACTCTCATCGTAAAACGTGAACTTATATCCGCTGTCAGGCGTTGCATAACCGGTAACATTCGTCAAGTCCAAATCGAAAGCGGGACGAACTCTCAACCGGTAGGTAACGAGCGAGTCACCGAAAGAAGATGCCGATACACCGGCTAACTCTACATTGTCGCCATATTGGATGGGAGTGGGAGTGCGAAGCCAATACCAGAGTCCATTGAAACTTGCTGCGTCTCTTGAAATATTTCTGAACTCATTATAAGACAACGCCCAGAGTTTCTGCTCGTCTAACGTCCCCCACTCCAGAGCGGTGATTCCCCACGGCGTATTGCCGACACCGTTCTGCAAGTCGGCGGAAGTTCTCGCTTTGATGTAGTTGCCCTCTTTGCCGAGGTTTGAGGCGATGCTGTCTATTTTCTGCTGCAAGGTACTGTTAGGGTATTCGGTGGGGCGTGTAATGTAATTGGTATTATCAGAGGTACGGAAGTATTCTGCGCCGTAACCCGGCGTAGCACTGTCGAATTTGAGCAGCAAGCGGACGGTGTTGTCTTCGGTGTTTTGACCGATGACCCACCATTGCTGACCGCCGAAGCCGACGACGGAGGTCGTGCCGTTCGATGCGCCGATGTTGAACGTCGGTGTGTCCGCCGCAAAAGAAAAGTGTGCGGAGAGAAGTACCGCAAGAAGGGCGGCAACTAAATATTTACCCCCCCCCCCCCGAAATTACCCAGTTTGCGCAATTTAACATTGCCTTATTCATCAGTTTCTCCTTGTGTTAGAGTTATTTGGGCGAATTACCCGCCCGATTGTATTGCAAATTTTGTGCTAAAAATGACAAAAAAGTACATTTCTTTGTAAGTGCTGTTATTTCAACACGTTACAATCATAACACGGTTTTGATATTTTTTCGTTTGGTAGTTTTCCTGTTGCAAAATCATACAAGTTGTGTATCATTTTGCAGCAGTGTGTTATTTTGCAACAGTACGGTAAATCAACCCAACTGCCAAAATCCCAGCCCGGAACTAACGGCAAAATATCAACGCAACGGTAAAACTGAACCCGTTCAAAAAAGTATGCAGCAAAATACACGGCAAAAGCCGATGCGTCTTTTGATACAACATTCCTAACACCAGCGAAAACAAAAACAGCGGAATCGGGTCAATCACGGTATTCGGAAACATCAGCCGCAACACAGCGGTTAGCGTTAAAATGAACGGGCAACAGCAGCAAAATACTTCCAACGCAAGAAAGGTGTCCGCGGCGAATTGTTTCTTTGTCCATCGACAGCCGAAACCGATGTCTTGCGGCGTTGCTTTCACAATGAAGAACAAATACAGCAGCGCAAAACACAGGAACAGCAGATTGCCGACCGACATACCGGTCAATACTGCCGACAGGTTTTCGGCTGTTTGCGATGTTCTGCTTCCGGCGTGCATCAGCCCGAACACAGCCGAGACGGTAAAAACGGACAGTGCTGCGCTCCATTTCTTGGTTAAATATCCTTGGAAGATACTGCGGAACAAAAATTCTTCAGCGAACGGAGCGACAATCACGCTGCTAACCAAAGCGATAAACAGCACTGACGGTTCTTTCCAACCTTGTTGAATCAGTTGAAAGACCAAATGTTCTGTCGTTGCGGTATGTTTTTCACCGGGCTTTCCCAAAAGAGCGAGGGCAAGAACAACACCGCTTATTGACAGGAAGAGCCAAGCGGCGTACAAGATGCAAACATCTTTTCCGTTCCACGGGACTTCTTTCATTGTTGTTCTCTTTGCTGCGGCTGAAAAAAACGAACGACACGCAATATCGGGTCGAACACAACAATTTCTTTACCGCCAACAACGCCGAGCGATAGACACCGGTCATTATGTGCCGCCATCAAGCGGAACGAACTCAACTGCGGAACGTTCAGCGGTTTCCTGTCCAATGTTTCGGGTCCGGCAACGAAACAGTCCAGCCGCCGGTTTGTCCGGTAAATCTTCACCCGGATAACCGACTTCTCCGCTGTAACAATTCGTCCGTCGTCCAAAATCATTACTGCCGTAGGATTACAGCAGCCGGAAAATCCAATCGGGTCGCTTGACGCATATCCCCAACTTAACGCTTGCTCCCAATGACCGTCCGGCGTGAAAACCTCGATTTTGTGTTTGCCCGGATTCGCAACGTGCAGCAGTCCCGTCTTCGGCGAAACGGCAAGTGTCATCGGTGCTTTATAGACCGCAAAACCGTCAAATGCTGCCGCATCGGCGGGCTTTTCTTTGTTTCCTTCCGTCGGTTCGCCAATGGTTTGAATCAATTGACCGTTGCCGTCAAACCGCTCTACCAATTTTGTGCCGGAGTCCGCCGCATACAATGAGTCCGCCGACAATGCCAACCCAAAGACCGCTGATTTTTCGTTCGGCATATCCCACGATAATTCCAGTTTTCCGTCCGGCGAATAAACGGTAATGCTGTTCAGATGCGATACAACGATTTTTCCCTCAAATAGTTGTCCCGGACTGCCGAAAACAACCGCTGCCGGTTTTGATTCCAGCGGGATTGTCCGCAGAAGTTCTCCCCGCGGAGAGAATTCTAACAGCGAGACCGGGTGTCCTTCGCCGATGTAGAACCGATTATCGTGTGTTGTAAAGAAACACGTCGGCTCTTGAACATCGAAGAACAGTACGCCGTCTTCGTAATAGCCCGTCCAATGAACAAGCGTGTCCCGGTACGCAGCGTTCTGCGGCAGCGGAAGACGGAACCGGGACATTGAATGAAGGTAATACGCCGTGAATACCCCGCCGCCGCCGGCTAGAACCGTGGTGAGCAGCAGCAGTGCTGCCGAAAGGGTCGAAAAATACCTTTGATTATTGCTTTTGCGGACGTATTCTGCTGACGGCGATTCCGTTTCGACATCGTGCCAGCGTTCCCTGTCGAAATACTCTTCGTGTTCCGCAAGCATTACCGTTTCTGCGGCGTGAACCGTTTTTTCCGCAGAAACATTCAGGGATTCGTCCGTTATCATCGTTCCTACTCCGTTTGCCGGGCAACTCGCTGCCGGTTATCCGAACGCAAAATGTACGTTGTAATGTATCAAACAAACTTGCCGACTGCAATACCGGCACCGGTTAAATGATTTGAATCCGTTCAGAGCAAGAAAAGAGAAAAGCGTCCTAAGGGAGTCGAACCCTCAATTACAGCTTGGGAAGCTATCGTGTTGCCGCTACACTAAGGACGCAGATATCATTGATAATTGATAATTGATAATTGATAAGTGATAAGTGATAATGCCGATTATCCGTTATCCTTCGTAAATTGTCAATTCCCCCGATGTTCCTCTTTTCACCCTGCCAAGCCGGTGCCGAAACGGTCTTGAAAAACGAAGTCAAAACACTTTTTTCCGATTTCAGACCGGCATTTTCCCGCCCCGGTTTCGTTTCGTTCAAAGTACCGGACGATACGGATGATGCCTTTGAGTTGGCGGCGGCATTAGCGGAACGAACCGTGTTTGCCCGAACCGCCGTTGTGTCGCTCGGAAAAATTGACGCAATACGTTCCGCCGCTGCCCCGGAGCGTATTGCCGCCGAAGTGTGGAACATTACCGCCGGACACCGGTACTTTATCAACCGGATTCACGTCTTCCGCAGGGAAGAGATACCGGCACCGGACTTGGTTGAATTGCATCGCTTACTTATTGAAACGGCACCGCAGAAAAAATTCCTTGCCGCCGATGCCGCAGATAGGAATGTTGCCGCAGTGCCGAATGAAACGGTATTGGATGTTGCCGAAACAGATACGGGAAAATATCTTATCGGAGTTCACCGGACATCTTCGTTTCATTCGCGGTATCCCGGCGGCGTTGTACCGCTCGTTTTACCGAACGATGCCGCTTCACGGGCTTGGCTGAAATTTGAGGAGGGACTGCAATGGTCAGGACTGCCTGTTAAGAAGGACGATATTGTTCTCGACATCGGGGCGGCACCCGGCGGAGCATCGCAAGCATTGTTGTCCCGCGGGGCAAAGGTTCTCGGTGTTGACCCCGGCGAAATGGCACCGGCGGTGTTGCGGCACAAAAATTTCACTCACCTTCGCGGACGATTCAACCAAATCAAACGGTCGGCGTTCAAAGATGCCCGCTGGTTAATTTCTGATATGAATGTAGCACCGAATTACACATTCGACGTTCTCGGCGAAATAAGGGAACGGAAAGAAATTCACTTACAAGGGCTGCTTTTCACGTTGAAGTTGTTCCAGTGGGCATTAGCAAAGAACTTGCCGAAGTACGCCGAAATTCTTCGGCAATGGGGTTTCGATAACGTTCAAATAAAACAGTTGGCGTTCAACCGGCAGGAAGTAATGGTTAGTGCAACGTCTTCTGCGCCTCTTCAACGGCATCTTTCGCCCAAAGTTTGTCCCGATATAACTCGATAATTCCCCGGCGAATTCTTTCGGCACGTTCCGGCTGCAACACTTTCTCCAAACGTTCTGCCTCTTTCAGCCGGTCGTGAAGAATTTGAAGTTGGTCAACAAACAACGCTTTATCGTCCGTCTCCAATTTCGCCAGCCGCCGCTTCGCTAACTCAACACATTGTTTCGTTGCCCGGAGATTCTGATTCTCACCGCTGAATAACGCTATCAATGCTTTGAGTTTCACGATAGTTTTTTCCGGGTCGGACTTAATGTAAGACATTGCGTCTAAGTACGCCCGTTCGGCAATGTTCGTCTGCGAATCGTTCAACAGTTGCCGGCGTTCAAGCCGCCGTTCCAATTCCGCAAGGTTCAACTCGTCCTGATAGAACCGGACTTGTTCCGCCATCGGATGCTGCGGATATTCCGATAAAAATTTGCGGATAGCGTCGCCTTCCTTCCGCAGTGCCGTCAGCGGCAATTCCTCGCCGCTGCTGTTTTCACCGATGGTCTGCCGAATCCGTTCAAACTGTTTGTCCGCCGGAATCGGTTGGAGTAAATAATAAACCGTAATGCCGATGAATATCAGTGCTGTCGATAAACCAATCACCTGAACCGACATCACAGGGCGGTCTTTCTTATCGGAATCCGTGTAATCGTCGAACGTTTTACCTTTGACGGAAATGAATCTGGACGACGACGCGGAGCGGCTCGTCTGCGGCGATTTCTCTTCTGCTGAAGAAGACACATTGTACGGTACTGGTTTTTGTCCCGTTTCCAATCCGTCAACGGTTGGTTCGTCAAAGGGACGGACATTCGCCAGCGGTTCGTCTGTACCGCGTTTTACCGCCGATTTTTTATCAAGCGGCATTTCACCGCAGCGGACTTCCGGGAATGGAGAAGTGATAATTGAGAATTGAGAATTATCTTCCTTTCTTTCCTCTTTCTCTATTCCCTTTTGCGTTAGTGTTTTCTGCTCATCGTGCTGTAAACCGGAGAGAAACTCCGTAACTTTGCTGTTCTCTCCCAACTTGCCGAATGAATCGGCTAACGATATTTTTTTGCTGTCCGGTTCGTTTTTCAAACCGTAAATACCGCCGGCGGAAACGGATGCGGATTTCTTTTCGACATAGACATCAGTAACAAGCGGTACGGAGCGGGTTGAATTGCTCCCTTTTAATTCTCCATTCTCCATTTTCCATTC
>JAISJZ010000219.1 GCA_031261125.1 Planctomycetaceae bacterium
TTTGTCAGGGTTCAATTCCGGGAAAACGAGGAATTCCGTTAAACCGAGATTGTAATTACCGCGTCCGTCGAAACTCTTCGGATTGATGCCCTGAAAGTCACGGACACGCGGGAGAACAAGCGAAATCAGGCGGTCTAAAAACTCGTACATTCTGGCACCGCGGAGCGTTACCATACAACCGATGTTCTGACCTTCCCGGACGTGAAAGTTAGCAATCGACTTCTTCGCTTTGGTAATCACGGGCTTCTGACCGGTTACCTGCGTGAGAACGTCAACGGCTTCTTCCATATATTTCTTTTCGCTCAACTTGCTTCCAACGCCCATATTGACGACGATTTTCTGCAAGCGGGGCAGCGACATTACGTTATCCCGTTTGAGCGTCTTTTTCAACGCAGGAATGATTTCGTTTTGGTATTTCTCTTGAAGACGAGGAACTGACATTGCTTTCTCCTGTTGCGGCTTTTATACGCAACTAATGTCAAACGTAAAACACGTTAAATTGTTTTGTGAATAAGGAATTACAGCAAACTACCTCTTTTCCCGTGCAGGACTCACTTGGCTGATGTCAGCATTGCATTTCTTGCAAACGCGGAACTTTGAACCGTCTCCGGCAAACCGGACTCCGATACGGGTTCTTTTACCGCAAACCGGACACACCAACTGGACATTGCTTACCGGTATCGGCATTTCAATCGTCAGCATACCGCCCTGCGGATTACGCCGGCTGCGGCGGACGTGCTTCTTTACGATATTAACACCTTCTACCTTAACGGTATTGCTGGCAGCATCCACTTTCAGCACCCGCGACTGTTTGCCGCGGTATCTACCGGAAAGGACGAGGACCTGGTCGTTCTTTTTGATACGCATTGTTCTGCTCGGAAACTAAACTTTGTACGGTAATATCCTTTATTTACACCGCGGGCTGCTGCTATACAACTTCGCTTGCCAAACTAATAATCTTGACGAAACCTTCTTCGCCGTGGGCTTTACCTTTGCCTTTTTTCTTCGTTCCTTTGTCCCGCAGTTCACGGGCAACGGCACCAAAAACACGGGTTCCAACCGGATTCTTGTTATTGTCAATCAGCACTGCCGCGTTGGAATCGAACCGGACATAACTGCCGTCTTCCCGCCGTACCGGCTTCTTAACCCTGACAATCACGGCTTTCACCACGGAACCCTTTTTGACGTTGCTGCCCGCAATGACGGACTTCACCGAACAGACAATAATATCGCCCAATCCGGCAAAACGCCGGCGAGTACCGCCGAGGACCTTGATGCACATCAACTCCTTCGCACCGGTGTTGTCGGCAACGTCCAATCTGGTTTGCATCTGTATCATTGTACCAACCCGCTATGTTAATTGTTCGGTATCGTGCTGACGGGCAACACGGCTGAATGTTAGGTGTTTTCTTTCGCTGCGGCTTCTTTTGCACTTGCCCGAAGAGCAGCAACATCAATGACGTTCCCTTTAGCAACGACTTTCACAAGATTCCACCGTTTCAGTTTCGACAGCGGTCTGCTTTCGATAATTTCGACCGTATCGCCGACAGCGGTCTCATTATTTTCGTCGTGAGCATAGCAAACAGTACGCCGTTTGACATACTTACCATACTTCGGGTACTTCACCAGCCGCGACACTTCAACGCGGCGGGTTTTCTTCATCTTGTCGCTCGTTACGACTCCGGTAACAACTCGTTTAGGCATTTGTTCAACCTTCGCTGTTCGTTATTATGCTGCTTTTTTGCTCCGTAAGGATTTGACGGTCAATGCCCGCGCAATCAACCGCTTGTTCTTCTTCAATTCGCTCGGCGAATCAAGGCGTTCCATCCTCGCTTGGAGACGAAGCCGGAAGAGCGTTTCTTTCGCTTCTTTCAGCACCGACTCCAACTGTTCGGAACTCATCGCATTAAGTTCGGAAAATTTGGTGGTTTTCATCGTTCTGATGGAGAAAGGCACAAGTACCCTTCGCTAAAAATTCGATATTACATCGTTTTGCGTTTGACGAGCCGGCAACGCACGGGCATCTTGTGTGCCAAACGTGCCAAACACATTTTCGCCGTCTCCTCGGCAACGCCGCCGATTTCATACATTACGGTTCCGGGTTTTACAACCGCCGCCCAGTATTCCGGTTCGCCTTTTCCCTTACCCATACGGGTTTCCAACGGAATAGACGTAATGGACTTATGGGGAAACATACGGATATACAAACGCCCTTCGGTTCTTAAATACTGCTGCGCCGCAATACGTCCGGCTTCAATCGTCGCCGCACTAATCCAGCCGCCTTGTGTGGTTTGCAAACCGAAATCGCCGAAAATCACATCGTTTCCGCGAGTTGCCTCACCTTTTATACGACCTCTTTGGATTTTTCGGTGCTTGACCCGTTTGGGCATTCTCGCCATTGTTATTCTCCTCGCTGTACTCGCCTTGGTTAATCCAAACTTGAATTCCGATATGCCCCTGCGCTATCTTCGCTTCGTGAAAACCATAGTCAATTTTCGCCCGAAGTGTCGAAAGGGGAATCGAACCGCCGATTTGCTTTTCGCAGCGCGCCATTTCCGCCCCGCCGAGCCGACCCGCCAACTGAATCTTGATTCCTTTGGCACCGCTCTGTAACGCTTTGTCCACCGCATTTTTCATCGTGCGGCGAAAGCCCGACCGCCTGACTAACTGGTCGCCGATGTCTTCGGCAATCAGTTGAGCGACGATGTCCGGCTTCGTAATTTCCTGAATAATCAGGTTAATACGCCGCCCCGTCGCCGCTTGCAGATAATTTTGCAAGTCCTCAATTTTCTTTCCGCTGCGTCCGATCATCGTTCCCGGTTTTGCCGAAAACAGAATAACCCGGACTTCGTCCCGCGTCCGCTCAATTTCGATTTTGGAAATGGACGGATACGCCGGCGGGTCGTAGGTACCGCGCTGCTGGTTCCTGCCTTCGGACTTGACATCTTCCGGCAACTTGGATTCGCGCCGCTTTTTAATCAAATCACGAATTTTCTTATCTTCGACAAGCAGTTCGGAAAATTCTTTCTTTGATGCGTACCAGCGGCTCTTCCAATCTTCCATAATGCCGGTTCTGAACGCAACCGGATTAACTTTTTGACCCATCGGAATTCTCTATCTGGAAAGGAATGTTAAGTCCTAAAACTATTGAACGACAACGGTAATATGCGACATACGTTTGAGGTAAGGACTCGATGCCCCCCTCGCTTTCGGGCGGAACCGCTTCATCATCGGACCGCCGTCAATGCGGACATCGCTGACTACGAGGTTGGCGATGTTTCCGGCACGAAGGTCTTCCGCATTAGCCAATGCACTTTTCAGGACATTCTCAATAAACCGCGCGCCTCTCGCCGGATAACACGACAGGATTTCAAGGGCTTCATCGGCAAACTTACCGCGAATCAAATCCGCATAAGGACGAATTTTTCTCGCACTCATTTGAGCGTACCGCAGTTTTGCCTGATAGGTTCTGTCTTCGTCTGCCATCGTTCCACTCTCGTTTCAATTCTTACAAAGGAATACTCTCTTACCCCAGCAAATTATTTCGCTTTACCGCCGTGTCCCCGGAAAATCCGGGTCATCGAAAATTCGCCCAACTTATGTCCCACCATCTCTTCGGTTACGAAGACCTTGATGAATGCTTTGCCGTTATGCACCATAAACGTATGACCGACGAATTCGGGAACGATGGTACACGCTCTTGCCCACGTTTTCAGCGGCTCTTTCTTACCGGCAACATCCAACTTCTCGACTTTCGCGAAAAGTTTCTCATTAACGAAAGGACCTTTTTTAATTGACCTGCTCATAAATCGCTCGGTATATTACCGCCGCACCATTAACGTTTAATTAAGTCGCGTTATTGTACAGCAATAATGAATTTTGATAAGGGGGCGGTAGTATAAAAACGCGGAAAATATAATGAAAATTCCGCGGAAAAAGCAACCTTACGAAAGTTTCAACACTCCGTACCGTCTGCTTTTCCGGCGGCGCAGGATGTTCTTGTTTGTCGGCTTCCGTTTTTTCCGTGTTGACGTTCCTTTTGTCGGTTTCCCTGTCGGGGTAACCGGATGACGACCGCCTTTGGTACGTCCTTCGCCGCCGCCGTGCGGGTGGTCAATCGGGTTCATCGCCGTTCCGCGGACGTGGGGCTTACGTCCCATCCAGCGGACACGTCCCGCTTTACCAAGGAATATATTCATATGGTCGCCGTTGCCGACAACACCAATCACTGCCCGGCACGCAATCGGAACACGCCGGATTTCACCGCTCGGCATCGTCAACTGCGCCCACCCGGCATCCGCATCGCGGGCTACCAATGTCGCCTTGGAACCGGCAGACCGGCATAACACGCCGCCGCGACCGGGCTGCAATTCAACGTTGTGAACCTCCGTACCAAGCGGAATTTCCGATAAAGGAAGGCAATTTCCGACAACCGGTGCCGAACCGGCACCGCTGTTCAATTTATCGCCGACTTTCAGCCCGTCGGGGGCTACAATGTACCGCTTTTCACCATCGGTATAAAACAGCAAGGCAATCCGGGAAGTCCGGTTCGGGTCGTACTGAATCGCCGCAACAACCGCTTCAACGCCGTCTTTGTTCCGCCGGAAATCAATCTGCCGGAATTGTTTCTTGTGTCCGCCGCCCCGAAACCGGACGGTAATAATCCCTTGATTATTCCGACCGCTTGCCCGGTGCTTCGGACGCAGCAAACTTTTTTCCGCGGCGGTACCTTTCGTGAGTTCCTTGAAGTCGCTCACGCTCATATTCCGCCGTCCGGCATCATTCGGTTTGTATTTTTTAATGCCCATCGCTGTATCTCAATCTGCGGGGACAAGTCCCCTTCGCTAAAATGTTCGGATGTGTTACCTCTGTTAGAAATAACTGATTTTATGTTCGGAGTTCAGTTTCACGATTGCTTTTTTCCAATCGCGGCGCGTTCCGTATCCACCCCGCCGACCGCGGACTTTCTTACCGTGCCGGTTCTGCGTGCGGACTTCGTCAACTTTTACGTCAAAGAGCGTCTCTACTGCTTCTTTGATTTGCACCTTGTTCGCAAGTTTATGCACTTCAAAGAAGTAGGTGTTCTGATGCTCAGCCCGGTGGTAGCCCTTTTCCGTTACAAGCGGACGAAGGACGATTTGATAAGGTTCAAGTTTCAGGTTAACTTTCGTTATGTCAGTTTGTCTTGGCATTGTTGCCTCCAATAAAACGGCGGCGTAGCAGCCGACCGGATAAATACGTTGTTAGGATTTTTTGGCTGGAACAGCATCAACGAACGATTGAAGTGCCGCTTTGGTGAACAGGACTTGCTGCGGTTTGAGAACTTCGTAAGCATTGATTTCGTTAACCGGCAGGATACGGACACCTTCGATATTTCGGAAACTCTTGTAGAGCGGAGCGTTGTACGATTCGACGGCAACCAAAACGGACTTGTTGATTTTCAAGGATTTAAGAACGGTTGCCGCCTCTTTGGTCTTCGGTGCTTCAATGGACAAAGCATCAATGAGCGTAACTTTCGAGTTGATGATTTTTGACGCAACCGCCATACGGGCCGCAACTTGCAGGGCTTTGCGGGGTAAGCGGTACGACCAATCCTGCGGCTGTTTCGCCTTGATATGACCGCCGCCGCGGCGGACTCCGCTGCGGATATGACCGGCGCGGGCACTACCCGTTCCTTTTTGCCGGTACATCTTTTTCTTATGACCGGCGACTTCCGCCCGTGTTTTCGTCTTCGCAGAACCTTGGCGCAGATTCGATTGGTACATAACGACAGCGTCGTGCAATAACTGCGGACTAATTTTCGCCGCGATTACATCGGGGTCAACCGAATACTTGTCAACCTCTTTGCCGGTTTTATCAAAAACGGATAATTCTACACTAGCCATTAGTACACCTGTCGGAATGTCAATACGTTATTTCGCGTTGGAAAAAAAATGTCAGCGGCGGGAATTGCCCCGCGGTCGGCACAAAATGCCGGCACTGAACAGTTATGCTTGTGTTTCTGCCGCAACTTCGGCGGGCTGCCCGGCAGCATTTTTGGTTAACACAACCTTCTTGGTCAACCGCCACGGATTGTTTTTCGGAGCGGGCAGTTTGTTCGTAGGAGCGATTTTGACATATCCGCCCTTCGGTCCCGGTACGGCACCGCGAATCACGAGCAGGTTGTTCTCGATGTCAACCAAAACAACCTTTTGATTGCGGATAGTCATTTGTTCATTGCCGTACTGCCCAGCCATCCGTTTGCCTTTTGGCACCCGGCTCGGAAATGCGCTGCAACCGGAAGAACCGAGATGACGGTGGCATTTCTTAACACCGTGCGTTGCCCGCTGACCGGAAAAGTTGTGCCGCTTCATTACACCGGCAGTTCCGCAACCTTTGCTGATAGCGGTTACGTCAACGGAAACTACTTCGCCGAACACGTTGACATCAAGAATCTGACCGACCGAGAAGTCATTGACCGGAACACGGAATTCTTTGATGAATTTCTTCGGTTCGCAGTCCGCTTTCGCCGGAAGTTCTTCACCTGCGGCTTGCCGGATTTTCTTGCGTTTGCTCTCGATAGCGGCGACGTGTCCGCGTTCGCTTTTAGATGCTCTTGTGCGTTTTTTATCGGCAAAACCGAGTTGAACGGCTTCGTACCCGTCTTTCGCGGCGGTTTTGATTTGCAGAACACTGCACGGACCCGCCTGAATCACGGTAACCGGAATCGCTTCGCCGGTCGGCGTGAACAGTTGAGTACAACCAACTTTTTTACCTAATAATCCGATGGACATTTTGCCTTTTGGGGTTAAAACCGGCGGCAAGCCGCCCGGCTAAACATATTTTAATTTACGGTAACGCTGCATCACCGGCGGCAACCGGCTGCGAACACGGGCGGGTTTTATTTCTTTCCTCCGGTTGCCTTGATTTTGATGTCAACACCGGCGGGGAGGGAGAGTTTATTCAGTGCATCAATCGTTTTGGCTGCCGCTTGAACGATGTCGATGACCCGCTTGTGAGTACGGATTTCGTACTGCTGCCGGGCTTTCTTATCAACGTGCGGACTGGAGAGGACAGTATAGCGTTCAATCCGGGTCGGAAGCGGAATCGGACCGCGGACAACGGAGCCGGTTCTTTTTGCTGTATCTACGATTTCCGCAGCACTCTGGTCGAGTACGGCGTGGTCGAATGCTTCCATCCGAATACGAATGACTTCTGCTTTTCCTGCCACGGTAATTCTCCGCTGTTCTGTCCTGATTCCTGATTGCCAAGGAGCAATTCTCCGCCGCTGCATTACGGCACAGCAACGAAAAGTGCGGATAGTATAGCACAAACCGATTTTCAAACAAGAGGGGGGTTGTTATTTTGCCGTATTTGTTTTATACTATCCATTACTTGCTGTTTCTACCGTTCGGAGGTTCTGAAAACCTTCAAGCGAAAAGAAAAGAGGGAGAAAAACTTTTTATTTTCTTCCTTGTATTCTATGGTAAAAAATAGTTTTTAGAAGTCCCCTGTTGATTACTCATTACCGACTTATTTAATGTCCAAACTTCCGTACAAAGTTGCCGACCTGTCGCTTAGCGATTGGGGACGCAAAGAAATCATCCTCGCCGAAAACGAAATGCCCGGCTTAATGTCGCTGCGCAAAAAATACGGCGAAATCAAGCCGTTGAGAGGCGCACGCATTGCCGGCTGTCTCCATATGACTATTCAGACGGCGGTTCTGATTGAAACGCTCACTGCCCTCGGTGCCGAATGTACTTGGAGTTCCTGCAACAAGTTCTCAACGCAAGACCACGCCGCTGCTGCGATTGCCAAAGGCGGAGTTCCCGCCAATCCCGACGGCATTCCCGTCTATGCGTGGAAGGGGGAAACTGATGCCGACTTTGACTGGTGTATTGAGCAAACGGTGATTTTCCCTGACGGCAAACCGCTCAACCTGATTCTCGATGACGGCGGCGACTTGACCGCACTGCTCCACAAGCCGGGATACGCCGAAGTCATTAAGGGAGTCAAGGGACTGTCCGAAGAAACAACAACGGGCGTTCACCGTTTGTACCAGATGCACGCCAAGGGACAACTGAAAGTTCCCGCTATCAACGTTAATGATTCTGTAACGAAGAGCAAGTTTGACAATCTGTACGGCTGCCGGGAATCGCTGGTGGACGGTATCAAGCGGGCAACCGACGTGATGCTTGCCGGTAAAATTGCCGTGGTTGCCGGATACGGCGATGTCGGCAAGGGCTGCGCCCAATCGCTAAAATCTTACGGGATGCAGGTGATTGTTACCGAAATTGACCCGATTTGTGCGCTGCAAGCCGCAATGGAGGGATACAAAGTTCTCACGATGGACGAAGCGTGCAAAATCGGAAACGTTTTTGTAACGACGACCGGCTGCTGCGACATCATTTCCGCCAAACAGATGGCGCAGATGAAAGACGATGCCATTGTCTGCAACATCGGACACTTTGACGTGGAAATCGAAGTGGCGGAACTCGAAAAGTTTCCCGACATCGAGAAGACGAACATCAAGCAACTCGTTGATAAATACACGTTCCCGGACGGACATTCGATTATCCTTCTCGCCGAAGGTCGGCTGGTCAATCTCGGCTGTGCCACAGGACATCCGAGTTTTGTGATGTCTAACTCCTTTACTAATCAGACGTTAGCGCAGATTGAGTTGTGGAGCAACACAGCGAAGTATCCGCTGGGCGTTCACACATTGCCGAAGAAGTTGGATGAGGAAGTCGCCCGCTTGCATTTGGAGAAAATCGGGGTGCATCTGGAAAAGTTGACGCAGAAGCAGGCGGATTATCTCGGCGTACAGGTTGAAGGTCCGTACAAACCGGAGTATTACCGCTACTAATCCGATTAGTCCCGCTGCTGTTAGCGTTTTTCGTTGCAAGGAATAAAAAGCGTGATATAATGCTCGTATGACTCAATACCTTGAAGCAAAACGGGGCAATATCACGCCCGAAATGCAAACCGTTGCCGAAGCGGAGTTTCTCGAACCGGAGTTTATCCGCCGTGAAATCGCCGCCGGTCGTCTCGTTATACCCGCTAATAAAAATCATCTTAACAGCCGCAAGCCGGACGGCGGCGGGTTAAAACCTTGCGGTATCGGCAGTGCCTTGCGGACGAAAATTAACGCCAATCTCGGTAATTCCGGTGTTGCAAGCAATGCGGATGATGAAGTTGACAAAGTGCAATATGCCGTCAAATACGGGGCGGATACCGTAATGGATTTGTCAACCGGTTCCGAAATTGACATATTGCGGCGGAATATCATCGGCAGCGTTTCTGTTCCTGTCGGTACCGTTCCGCTCTATCAGGTTTGTGAAGAGTTGGATGACATCGTTGATATGAAACCGCAGGACTTTCTCGATGCCGTTGCTCATCAAGCAGAACAGGGCGTTGATTATATGACGATTCACGCCGGACTATTGCAGGAACACATTCCGCTGACAGACAGCCGGCTGGCGGGCATTGTTTCCCGCGGCGGTTCGCTGACGGCGAAATGGATGGTGGCTCACAAGCAGGAAAATCCGTTTTACTCGCATTTTGACGAGTTATGCGAAATAATGCGGGAATATGACGTAACGTGGAGTATCGGCGACGGGTTGCGACCGGGCTGTTTGCACGATGCGTCCGACGCGGCGCAGTTCGGCGAATTGTCCGTAATGGGACAACTTGCAAAACGGGCGTGGGAATTCGGCTGTCAAGTGATGATTGAAGGACCCGGTCACGTTCCGCTTGACCAAATTGAGATGAATATGAAACGGCAGCAGACGGAATGTTTCGGCGCACCGTTTTACGTTTTGGGTCCCGTTGTTTGCGATATTGCGCCGGGTTATGACCATATCACGTCGGCAATCGGGGCAACCTTGGCGGCGTACTACGGAGCGGCAATGCTCTGTTATGTTACGCCGAAGGAGCATTTAGGGCTGCCGGATAGGGAGGATGTCCGCAACGGCGTTATCGCTTATAAAATTGCCGCTCACGCTGCCGATGTCGCATTGAAACGTCCGCATTGCAGAGAGCGGGACGATGAACTTTCACGGGCAAGATTTGCGTTTGATTGGGAAAAACAATTTGCGTTATCGTTAGACCCTGAACGGGCGAGAGAGTATTACAACCGCAGCCGTTTAACCGCCTGCGGGGAAACAAGTCCCCCCGCGGCTCACTGCGACCGCTACTGTTCGAAGTGCGGACCGCAGTATTGCGCACTGACAACGACACAGGAATTGCAAGAACTGCGGAGGCAGTAAGCCGAACAGCCGACCGGAAAACATTACGGTAAAGCGGATGCCAAACAGTTCGACATCCGCAAACGGAACGGCGAAGGAACCGGCTCGTTTTCTTCCTGCATCCATTTGACCGTTTCGGCAACAACTGTTTCGATTTCCCGCAGTGCCGTATCCGGTGTGGAGCCGTGCGCCGTCAGCGATGGAAACTCTAAACAGCGGGCAATGTGAATCCCGTCTTCTTCGCTCCATTCAATATGATAGGTGTATCGGGCTGGCAGTAAGTCAGATTTGCTCATTTCCTTTGGCACTCTCTTGTATCAATTTTTCGACCGCATCGCGGACTTGTTTTACTTGGTACGGTTTTGCTGTTTTTCCGTCTTTTTGAATGTTAATCCGCGGGTCGCCCTGCCAAGGTGTTTTGAAAATATGATGACTGCCCCGTATCCGCGGTTCACCGAAGTATTCCGTACAAATCTTTAACAACTCGGCAAAAGAAACATCGTTGGGATTAGCGAATAAATCGTTATCCATTGTTTGAATAATTGTTTTAACAAAACAACAGCCGACCGAAAAACACTACGGTAAACCCGTTGTGTAATTCAAACCGTTTGCAGATAACGCTTTTTTTGCCGAAGCATCGTCAGGACAAACGGCACTTAAATAAATCACCGCCGCGTCGCCCTCATCGGTTTGAGCGTTCACCGGCTTGACCGAACCGTCCGCATACAACGCCAACACCAAACCGGGATGAATCGACGACGGACGGGCTGACGTACCGCTCGTAAAATCTGCCGGTACTGCTGTAATATCAATGCCGGTTGCAATTTTATACCGCAGGTCATCCGCCTTGTTCGTCCACAGAAAACCCATTGCGGTAAATGCCCTATTACGGTTCACGGGACCGTTCGTTGCGTCGCCCCATTTATCGGCAGCATAGTTTGTATCCGTAACGATATTCCAAGAGTACGCCTGTAAATTTTCCGTTAAAAGAATCGTATTGCTCTTGCCGTCGGGGATTCCGTCTTGCAATGTGCTGTCTTCAATTTTTTTCTTCTTATAAAGCGTTGGATATCCGGCTCGTTCGCCGAACAAAGTATAAAGCGAAGCAACATTAGCGGCAATATCGTCTCCGGCTTGATTAGCACTAGCCGGACCGGCATTGACGACGTAACTCAAATTCGGAATACCCGCCTGTTTCGGCTTGGTGAACGACGGGCAAAGCGTAATCGGAATATCCGTTGTTGCTTGGGCAACTTCGGCTGTAACCGGCGTGTCTTTCGTTAGAAATTCATACCGTTTGTTCTCTTCGATTTGCGGCATAACGGCAACAACCCAACTAATCACTTTGGGATTATTGTCGGAATAGTTGCCCAATTTGTTGGTTATCCCCGGCAGACCGTTGTTGTCCAGTGCATAGCCGATAAGGGCGATGCCGAGGTTCCGCTGGTTGTTCAGGCATTGCGTTTGCCGGGCGCGTTCACGGGCATAATTGACCGCCGGCAGAAGCAAACCTGCCAACAAACCGACAATGGTAATCACGACCAAAAGTTCAACCAAAGTGAACGCAGAGCGTTTATTGCGAAACGGCTTCATTGTATAATTCCTTGTGTTAGAGACAGATTGCCCCCTATTATTACATACTTTCGGTTGAATTTCCATAAAAAAATTGCCGGCGGAGGAATTTTTTCGGAAAAATTTTGAGAAATGACGTTATCCGATTACGATTACCAATTACCGGCGGAATTGATTGCTCAAACGCCGATGCCGAACCGGTCGGATGCCCGGATGCTGGTCGTTGACCGCAAAACCGGCACTTTACAGCACCGGCGCGTCCGGGATTTGCCGGAATACATCACGCCGAAAGACGTTCTTGTCCTGAATAATACGCAGGTTCTTCCTGCCCGGCTCATCGGTACCCGCTCTAAAACCGGCGGAAAATGGGAAGGACTGTTTGTACGTTCAGCGTTATTATGGAATGTTCTTTCCAAAACAAAAGGCAAAATCACGCCGGGGGAAACCGTGCAACTGCAAACGCCGGAAGGAGGCACCGGTTTTGACATTGAATTTATTGCCAAGCAAGATGACGGTTCGTGGCAGGTCAAACCGCTTACCGATGCCGAACCGCTCACGGCACTGCGGATAGTCGGCTCGGTTCCGATTCCGCCGTATATCCGCAGCGGACGAATGGTGCCGGAAGATGCCGAAAACTACCAGACCGTCTATGCGTCTGTTCCGGGAGCAGTAGCGGCACCGACAGCAGGGCTGCACTTTACGCCGGAACTTTTGGAAACGCTCAAACGGCAGGGAACGGCAATCGTACCGGTTACGCTGCACGTTGGTATCGGCACGTTCAAACCGATTACTGCCGAAAACATTGATGAACATCAAATGCACCCGGAATGGTGTACCTTATCTGCTGAAAGTGCCGAAACGCTGACCGAATGTCGAAGGAACGGCGGACGGATTATTGCCGTCGGCACAACGTCGGTACGGGTATTAGAGTCGGCGGCAAAAACGGAAAACGCTGTTTCCCGCTCGTTTGGGGCATTCACGGGCGAAACGGCGTTGTTCATTAAGCCGCCGTATCAGTTCAGGAATGTTGACGTACTGCTGACGAATTTTCATTTTCCGAAGTCAACACTGCTGATACTGGTACGGACGTTCGGCGGTGAGGAATTGCTTAAAGCCGCGTATCTGGAGGCAATCCGGCAGCGGTACCGCTTTTTTAGTTACGGCGATGCAATGCTGCTCGTTTGAAAAAACACCGGAGTAAATACAGGCGGCTAAACGGCATTTTACAGAACTGTTTTTTGTGGTATAATGCACCGGCAGTTGTCTTTAGGTTTTCGTTGCGATGCACAATGAGTTGAATTTCACGGCATATTTCAGCCGGCTTTTGCCGCACCGGGGTAAGGCGCGCCCCGACGGCGTTGTCTGCGGCGGACTGCTCAATAGTTTGCCCGACGGTGCCGCTGTCGTTACGAATGACGGCATCATTCTCTTTGCCAATCCGGCGTTCTGTGAATTATTGCACCTGAAAGAAGGCGGCTCGATTCAAACGTGCTTCTGTGAAGAAATATGGAACTCCTGGAAAAGCAGTATTGCCGAAGAAAAACCTGTTGAAAAACAGCCCGCTGCCGTCAAAGATAAAGAACTGCTCGTTTCGCTTGCTCCGTTTAATGAATACGGCAAAAACGGTTTTTTGCTCTACTGTAATGATATTACGCTCTTCAAAGAAAATGAAAAGAAACTGATGGCGGCAAGAACGGCGGCGGAAGCATCGGTGAAAGCAAAAAGCGAATTCTTAGCGAATATGAGCCACGAAATCCGAACGCCGATGAACGCTGTCCTCGGTATGGCTCATCTGGTTCTCCGCACCGAATTGACGAATAAACAGCGGGAATACATCGAAGGGGCGGAACAATCGGCGAAACTTCTTCTGCGGATTATTAACGACATTCTGGATTTTTCCAAAATTGAAGC
>JAISJZ010000271.1 GCA_031261125.1 Planctomycetaceae bacterium
CAAAAAAAGGTTGAAATAAATTGATTTGGCAATATTATAAACCGTTAAATAATTTTGTCCATTAACCAGGGGTTATTAGAAATGACCTTAAATTATTGCTGTTAGACCGCGACCATTCCTCTAACCCGTTCTACCATTTTTGTGGAAGAGGGAAAGGTGAAAGAATAACCCTTGCAAACAAAGGATTTTCGGGATAAAATGGGGCGGCAAATGATGTGCTTCAACACCGGCGGCAAGCCGCCCGGCTAACTGATATGCCCAAGAAAAACGTGATTATCGCCCAAAGCGGCGGTCCTACCTGCGTTATCAATTCCTCCCTCCGCGGTGTTATTGACGCTGCCCGTGAATTCGCCAATGTCGGTACCGTCTATGGCGCATTGCACGGCATCGAAGGCGTTCTCAAAGAGAAACTGTTGAACCTTACCGACCAGCCCGAAGACGAAATCGCCCTGCTCCGCTACACGCCCGTTGCCGGTTCCATCGGAACGTGCCGCTATAAACTCAAATCGCACCAAACGGAGGACTTTGAGCGTGTTATCGAGGTTTTCAAAGCCCATAACATCGGATACTTTCTCTACAACGGCGGCAACGATTCAATGGATACCGCCAATAAAATCGCACAACTAGCGAAACAGCGGGGCTTGGAATTGCAAGCCGTCGGTGTTCCGAAGACGATTGACAATGATGTCGGCGATTCGGAATTCAAGTTAATCGACCACACGCCCGGCTACGGCTCCACAGCAAAGTATTGGCTGCATACCGTTCAATATGCCAACGAAGAAAACAAAGGTTCGTTCCCTGCCGACCCCGTGCTGGTGCTGCAAGCGATGGGACGTAAAATCGGATTCATTCCCGCTGCCGCCCGCCTTGCCGACCCGAAACGGGAACTGCCGCTGTTGATTTACCTCGCAGAAAGTCCACGGACATTGGACGAATTGGCAGAACAGGTCAACGAAACGGTGAAACAAGCCGGTCGGGCAATCGTCGTGATAAGCGAAGGGTTCAATGTCGGTGATGTCGGTAATGTAAAGGATTCTTTCGGACATACCTTGTTCAGTTCCAGTCAAATTACGGCGGCGCAGATTGTCGTCAACTGCTTAAATCAAAAAGGGTTATCGGCGAAAGGTTCCGCCCGCGGCAATGTTCCCGGTACCGACCAGCGGCACTCAATGGCTTACGCTTCAACGGTCGATTTAGATGAGGCGTATCGTCTCGGTCAAAAGGCAATGGAATTGGCGGCAACCGGTCAAGGCGGTTTTATGTCCACGATACTGCGCGAACCGTCTTGCATCTATAATGTCAAATACGCTCAAGTGCCGTTGGAATTGGTGGCGAACAGTGAGCGGACATTCCCGAAGGATTGGATTTTGTCGAGCGGGGCGGATGTGTCGGACGAATTTCTCCGTTATGTGAAACCGTTGGTCGGCGAGGATATGCTGGTGCTGCCGATGCTCAACGGTCGGCAGCGTTTGACGCAGTTCCAGAATTTGTTTGCGGAGAAAAAGTTGTCGGCGTATCAGCCGCAGGCGGAAAGGAAATAACGGAATAACATCAGGTCTTGACAAACATTTCACTGTCCTATCTAATGAACGGCGGCACCCTGCCCTGTTCGTTCCTGCGCCAACTGTTCACTGCCGATGAGAACGTTCCTCATACTCCTCGCCCTTTGCTGCCTCACCCCGCTGCTCGCTGCTGAACAGTACGGACAAATCTATATCGTCCCGATGCAGACCATTGCCGGAAATAACAGCACCGACCACGGATACGTTGAGCATCGGTTCCGTATTACAAACAAAGATACGAAACCGCACCGCGTCGCTCTGTCGATGCCGGATGTCTCTTACGCTAATCATTCCGCCTACCTGTCCCGAACAGCAAACAGTGCCGAAGTACCGGCACAATCGTCTGTGATAATGCAACTGCTGCAACCGCCGATGGAACTGACAGGCGTTGCCGATACCCGCGTTGTGATTGACGGACGTACCCAGCGGGACCCGTTGCACCACAGTGCTACTTTGGGCGGACACGGACACCTGACCGGCTGGAAATCGGAACAAACGGCATTCGTTCTCGTCAGTGTGCAGGGGGTACCGGGCGATATTAGCAACCAATTTCTAATGGGATTTCAGACCGGCGTTGTTCCAGACACTTCGCCTATGTCGCCTGCGCCTCCTTTCCCTCCTGCTGCTCCCGGCGCACCCAAAGTGATTTCTTGTCCGGCAATAGTGCCGGTAAGCGAATGGTCGGACAGTTTTCTCAGTTACACCCAGTATGACGGCGTTGCTATTTCCAGTGCCGAATGGAAAGAGTTACAGGAAAAACATCAGAATGTCTTCAATGCAATCCGGCAGTATGTTGAAGCAGGCGGTATCCTGCTCATCGTCGGCACTGATTGGACGGCACCGAAAGAATGGGCGCAGTTCAAAGAGTTTCCTTCGACTTATCTTGCCGGTCTCGGTCGGGTCTTCGTAATGGAAAAAGATACGGAAAAAGCAAAACCGCAAATGGAACCATTCCGTCAGTTGGTTCTTAAGCATCAGGAATTTTGGGCTAACCTTTTCGGGAACCGTTATCACAGATACGGGGGAGGAGGCGGTTCGGAGATTCTTTCCGGTGATACGCCGCTGCTGACTTCGATGCCGGTTGTGGAGGAGTCCGGTATTTCGATTCGGCTCATTTTAACGCTTATCGTGATTTTTGCTGTTCTGATTGGACCGGTCAATCTTTATGTATTGAGTAAAATAAAACGCCGGCTTTGGCTGTTATGGACGGTGCCGGCGATTTCGCTTTTTGCCAGTATGCTGGTGTTCGGCGTGAGTTTTCTCAAAGAGGGGTTTCTGCGTCAGGCGAGTTCACAAACTTGTACGATTCTTGACCAGCGGCGGGAAGAGGCAGTGTCGTTCGGTTTTATCGGTTATTATTCTACGTTATCGCCGGGCGGCGTTGTGTTTTCGCCGAACACTGAAGCAACGCTTTGTGCAAACCGTTCTTCTTCCAGCGGTTCGTCCCGTCCGCTGGAAGTTGACATTTTGCCGAACGGCGGACAGTTGTTCACGGGACGGTGGGTGCTTGCCCGTGTACCGTCTTATTTTCTTGTACGGAAAACGGAGTCGATGCGTAAGGAGCGGATGTTGTTTGACTGGACGGCAACACCGCCGACGGCAACGAACGGTTTGGGAGCGGACATTGACGAGTTGACGGTTTGCAGCGCAGAAGGAACAAATTACCGGGTGGCAAATGTTAGGGCTGGCGAAAAAACGGTGTTGGAGGAGATTGGCAGGGAAACGCCGCCGCCGTTAGACAAAACGTTGCAGCAGTTGCACGAAGATTACAAAAACACGCTGCACCGCGGTACGGTATCGTTGTCGGCAAAACAGTTGCCGAACACTTATCGGGCTATTTTGCCGGTTTGGAATCCGTTTATCGAGCCGGGCATTGACCGAATGAAACCGTATCAGAACAAGACAGTTATTTACGGATTCTTTGAATGATGCTTTGATGCGCCGCCGAAGCGGCGGCTAAACGTGTTTATCGTTTCAAATGTTGACGAAAATCCCGAATCAACGCCGCAACATTTTCGGCGGCACTTTGCGGATTCTCTTCGACCAATTTCTGAAACGCACTGCCGATAATGACACCGTCGGCAATTTCTGCAACATTTTGAACATCGTTCGCTGTGGAAACGCCGAACCCGACAGCAAGCGGTGTTGCCGTTTCCTGCCGCATCGCTTTCAAGTCCTTCGCAAGAGCCGACCAATCAATCGAACCGCTGCCGGTTACGCCGTGCCGGGATACAACATATACGAACCCGTCCGCCTTCGATAAAATGATTTTTCTGCGCTGCACGTCCGTTGTCGGTGCAACGAGCCGAATGAAATGAAATGCGGAACCGTTCGGAACAAACGCTGTAATTTCATCGGCGTTTTCACTCGGCAAATCTACCGCAAGCACGCCGTCCGCTCCTGCCGCTAATGCTTTTTGAATGAACACATCCGTACCCATCGACAGAATCGGATTGTAGTACGAAAAAATTATCACCGGCAAGGAATGTTTCTGCCGCAAACGTTGAACGATTTCCAGTCCTTTGGTCAATGTCATTCCGTTTTCGATAGCCCGTTTTGAGGCGCGTTGAATGACGGGACCGTCGGCGGTCGGGTCGGAAAACGGTATTCCCAATTCAAGAACATCGAGACCGGCACAACACGCTGCGTCGATAATGCGGTACGATGTTTCCGCATCCGGGTCGCCGGCGGTTAAGTATCCGATTAACGCTGCTGAGTGTTCGCCGCGGATTCTTTGAAATGTATCGGAAAGATGGCTCATCGTCTTATGGATAAAGCACCGGAACAAGCCGGCGGCTAAATGTTTAAGTAATCGCAAATGTGCTGTATGTCTTTATCGCCGCGACCGGAAAGACAAACGAGATAGTTTAACCGGTTTTCTTTGAAAACCGGTTTAGCAGCATCCTTCAACGTTTGTGCCAAAGCGTGCGAACTTTCCAACGCCGGTATAATGCCTTCGTACTTGCACAAGGTTTGAAATGCGGCAACGGCTTCATTATCGGTAATCGTTTCGTATCTCGCCCGCTTCGTCTTGTGCAGATAAGCGTGTTCGGGACCAATACCCGGATAATCCAAGCCCGCCGAAATCGAATACGCCTCGTGAATCTGCCCGTGTTCGTTCTGCAAAAGCATCGACTTCGTTCCGTGCAGTACGCCTAAACGTCCGCCGTTCAACGATGCTGCGTGTTTGCCGGTCGCAATGCCCTTCCCTGCCGCCTCAACGCCGATTAACTCAACGGTCTCATCGTTCAGAAAAGCATAAAAGATTCCCATTGCATTGCTTCCGCCGCCGACTGCCGCAACAACACCGTCCGGCAATTTGCCCGTTTGTTCCAACATCTGCCGGCGCGCCTCTTCGCCGATAATTTTCTGAAACTCCCGAACGAGCCAAGGATACGGATGCGGACCCGCGACGGTACCGACAACGTAGAACGTGTCCGCTGTTACGGAACTCCAATACCGCAGTGCCTCGTTCATTGCGTCTTTCAGAGTGCCGGTACCGGAGTCAACGCTTACCACTTCGGCACCGAGCAGTTTCATCCGCACAACATTCGGCTGCTGCCGGCGGATGTCTTCTTTGCCCATAAAGACCTTGCATTGCAATCCGAACAGAGCGGCAACGGTCGCTGTTGCAACGCCGTGCTGCCCTGCCCCGGTTTCGGCAATCAGAACATTCTTGCCCATCCGTTTTGCCAACAACGCTTGTCCGACCGTGTTATTGACCTTGTGCGCTCCGGTATGATTCAGGTCTTCCCGTTTCAAGTAGATGTTTGCACCGGCAAATTCGCTCAACCGTTTAGCAAAATACGTCGGCGAAGGACGACCGACATAATCTTTTAACAAAGAACGGTAGCCGTTCCAAAATGATTCATCTTGAAACGCTTGTTCGGCAGCAGTTTTAACTTCGTTGAGCGGCGACATCAGTGTTTCGCCGACATAGATGCCGCCGAATTCGCCGAAAAAACCGTTGGAGTCGGGTAAAGACATATTTTCTGCAACGCCGGAATAAACCCGGCGGTTAAATGATACTTTTCACCATTGTAATCACTTTTCGGACTTTTTCAATATCTTTCCTGCCGGGACTTAACTCAACGCCGCTGGATAAGTCAATGCCGAACGGTTCCGCCTGCCGGACGGCTTCGAGGACATTATCTGGCGTGATGCCGCCTGCCAAGAGCGTTGGAAATTTTTGACAAAACGGTTTCGCTGCCGACCAATCCCAATCCTTGCCGTTGCCGCCGGGCAGTCGCCCGTGTGATAATTCGAGTAAATAGGGAACAGAAGAGAAGGAGGAAGAAGAGAACAAACGTTGAACCGTTTCCAAAGTACGGACAACACGGATGATTTGTATTTTATGTTTTTCGTTTAGCCGGGCGGCTATGCTGCCGTATTCATCTTCGGTCAACTCCCGATGAATCTGAACATAATCAAATTTGCACTCAACGGCATCAAGCAATTTGATAATGTCTTCCGTTGTTGAATCGGCAGCAACGAGAACGGTTTTGCGTCCACGTTTGCGGAACGGCTCGGCAGTATGGAGAACCGGCAGCATCGCCGCAGCGGTTAAGTGCCGGGGACTTTTCGGGTAATGTATAACGCCGATGAAGTCCGCTCCCGCTTCCAACACCGCCGCTGCATCCTCCGGCACGGTGATACCGCAAATCTTGATAAACATCTTATTATTTTTATCCCTAACTATCCTTATCTGTCTGTTAAAATAATTCTTTCAACAATGCAACTCGGTTTTCATTTTTCGACAGATACTCGCCGATTAAAAAGTTCCGAAAGCCCGCCTGCTTCAACGTTTCAATATCCGCCCTGCCTTGTATTCCGCTTGCCGCAACAACCGTTTGTGTTTCGTCAAACGCATCGAAAAACCGTTTCGCATTGTTAAGGTTAATACCCATCGTTGCCAAGTTTCGGTTGTTGATACCGACCAGCGGAAAATGAAACGGTTCAATCTTTTTCACGTCCTCTTCATCAAATACTTCGACGAGAGCGTCCAATTTTAACTCCGCTGCAAGTTGACGGTAGTCCCGCAGTTGTGCCGTTTTCAAACACCGGGCAATTAATAAAACGGCATCGGCAACCAATGCTGCTTCATAAATCTGGTATTCCGAAACGATGAAGTCCTTTTGCAGTACCGGCAGCAAACAATTTTTTCGGGCGGCAATAAGAAAATCCACTGAACCGAAAAAGAATTTCTCCTCGGTCAACACAGACACGCACGCCGCTCCGCCGGTCTCGTATTCCGCCGCTAATACCGCCGGATTCAAATCGGGGGCAAACAATCCCCGTGCCGGACTGCCGCGTTTGATTTCGGCGATGATACCGGTTTGTTTCGCCTGCAATGCTTGCCGAAACGGGCGGAAGTCCGAACGTTCTTTGTACCGCTGCTGTAATTCCGAAATCGGCACCGTTTTAGCGGCAATGTCCAACTTGCGCTGTTCCGTGATTTGGTCTAATAGTGTCATCAGTGCCTGGTGATTCAAGGATTTCCCGCAGTTCATCGCGTTCTCCTTTCATCTTTCTATTGTATCAAAACTTATTTGACAAACAAGTTGGAGAATTTTCAGAAAGCAAACACAACTACCGCAATGACCAGATACAGTACAGCGGCAGCAGCAGCGAGCAGAAAATAGTAACACAGACATTGTAAAAGTCCCCGCCACGCCGGTTCCCGCCAATGCTTAAACTGAAGCAGACAAAGTTTGTACGCCGTAATGCCCAATAACACCAATCCAACGGGCAAAAGAATAAACAGCGTCCAAAAGCCGAAACCCGTGTTCCATTCCAGCGGCGGAAAATCCAGCACTGCATAAAAAATACACATACCAAACCACGGCAATGTCGGAATCCCGTAAAAAAAGTAAAGCAGAAATGCTACCCCCAAGAACTCCTTGAAGTTTTTTATTCGGGCGAAACAGGAGAGCAAAACGAGAAAAACAACGAAACCGGCAGCAAATATCCCCGGCGAAATAAGCAGAAAGAACCACGGTACAGGACGCAAAACAAACACCGCCGCCAGATAGGGCATCATCAATCCCAGAAAGAATAGGGACAGGATACTGTACTCTTGTAAGTAGCCGTGAACGTTATTCCGCGGCGAAAGCGGGACAATTTCAAACATTTCATCCCGTTGCCGGCTGTTCACAAGAGAAACGAGCGGGAAAATCACAGCGGCTAAAACGCCGTATCCCGGCAGAACGAACGTTAGTATATCGGCAACTTCTTGTCCTTCCGGCGGCATATTAACCGTGAACCGGACGCAAAGCAGTACGGTAAGGATAAGAAGCGGGAGGAGTGTCCAACATTCCAATCCGTACCATACCTTGAGCCGCCGCAAATCCCTGACTGCAACGGGATTTATGGAATCGTCAAAGGAGTCGATGAATTGAAAAAAATGGTGAAACATCGTTATTCTGTATCAGCAGTAATTATACAAACGACGTGTTCGTCATTCCGACGAGTTTGTCAAGTTTATCCAGTGCCGCACCGGAATCAACGGACTTAATCGCAATTTGAATTGCCTCTTCCATTGTCTTCGCCTTCTCCGCACAGTAAATTGCCGCTGCGGAATTCAATAATACAATGCTCCGCTTGCCGCCGCGGATTTCACTCTTCAAAATCCCTTTCAAGATGTCCGCATTTTCCTTTGCATCGCCGCCGCGGATGTCTTCCGGTACTGCCAATTCGCCGTCAAAGTACAACTCCGGGAAAAAATCATACGTCCGCAAACGTCCGTCAACCAACTCCGTAACCCGGCTTCGCGTCGTCATCGTCAACTCGTCCATTCCGTCGTAGCCGTGAACGACCATCGCCCGCCGGCAGCCGAGTTCGCGCAGCACTTCGGCAAACATTTCCGTCTGTTTCAAGTCATAAACGCCAATGACGGCACAATTTGCGCCCGCCGGATTTGTCAACGGTCCCAATAAATTAAACAGCGTCCGAAAGCCCAGCCGTTTCCGCAGCGGGGCGACCCGACGCATTGACGGATGAAACTGCTGCGCAAAAAGAAAGCCGATACCGATATTCGCAACGCACTCTTCGACTTGTTCCTTCGGCAATTTCAGATTCACTCCTAACGCTTCGAGAACGTCGGCACTTCCGCACTTGCTTGATACCGCCCGATTACCGTGCTTTGCAACGACCAGCCCTGCCCCGGCAATGACGAACGAAGACGTTGTCGAAACGTTTATCGTATGAATCCCGTCGCCGCCGGTACCAACGATGTCAACGATCGGCGAACCGAGAACCTGAATCTTTTCGGCGTGATACCGCATACCGCGGGCTGCACCGGCAAGTTCCTGCACCGTTTCACCCTTTACTGCCATTGCCGTAAGAAATGATGCTAGCAGTGTGTTCTCTTCTTCGGACAACGCCGTATCCGACGATTCGAGAACTGCATTGAAGAAGTTCTCCATTTCGCCGGACGTTAAATTTTCTTTGCGCAGCAGTTGATTGATATACTGCTGGCATCGTTGAGAAAATGTCAGTTCCATTTCAAATGTGATTCAAAAAATTCCGCAGCATCCGTTTGCCGCTCATCGTCATAATACTTTCGGGATGAAACTGAATTCCTTCAAGGTTGTACTCCCGATGCCGGATGCCCATTATTTCGCCGTCGTCCTCTGATTCCGCCGTAATGACGAGTTCCTTCGGCAATGTTTCCTGTTTGGCAACAAGCGAGTGATACCGCATTGCTTCAAATGAACCGGTAAAACCCTCGAACAGTCCTTTGCCGTCGCTTTTGATGCGGGACGTTTTGCCGTGCATTATGTTGTTTGCCCGCACAACATCGCCGCCGTAAGCGTGAATGATTGCCTGATGTCCCAGACAAACGCCGAGCATCGGGATTTTACCGGCAAACGTTTTAATGGTATCGAGACAAACATTACTTTCTGCCGGATGACCGGGACCGGGCGAAATGACGATTGCCGCCGGTTTCAGTTCGGCAATTTGTTCTACGGTGATTTCATCGTTTCGGTGAACCTGTACATCGGCACCGAGCATCCGAAGATACTGCACAAGGTTAAACGTGAACGAATCATAATTGTCAAGCATTAAAATCATTGTTCTTCTATTCCTATGATGCAAGTTTATGCGGGGATTGAATACCCTGCACGGCAAGCGTTTCAGCAACAAGTTCAAAGAACCGCCGGATTATCTTTTTGTAATCGTTTCAAACGTTTATCAATACGGACAACTACTTCCGTTTCAAGCGTAAAACTATGAATAAAAGGCAAAAACAAAAGCAAAACTTTGATTACGCTCTGTTGTTTCCTATCATAATTTTGAACCTGAAACGGTACTACCCGTCTATCGCGCAAAGCATCCATCCAATTCTGAAAAGTATCCGTCCAGTTAATTATCATATATTCTGCATTATAGCAAATTCTGTATAAACAACAAACATTGACCGTAGGCCGTTCGGCTCATTCGCCGCTCAACAGTTTCAATGCCCGTGTAATGCCCAACGCTTTATTCACGGACTCCTTGCGCTCCAACTCCGGCACAGAATCATACACCACGCCCGCACCCGCTTGTGCCGTCAATTTGCCGTTCTGAATCATCGCCGTCCGAATCGTAATCGCAAAATCAATGTTGCCGTTGAACGAAATATACCCAGCCGCCCCGCCGTAAGAGAGCCGCGGAAAATCTTCCTGTTCCGCAATAATCTGCATCGCCCGAATCTTCGGCGCACCCGTTAGCGTTCCTGCAGGAAACGCCGCTTCAAACAAATCAAAACCGTCATAACCGCTGTCCAATTCGGCAGTTACGTTGCTGACCAAGTGCATCACATTAGCGTACCGCTCGATGAACATTAAGTCCGTTACCTGTACCGTTCCTGTTTTCGCAAGCCGCCCCAAATCATTGCGCCCCAAGTCAACGAGCATCAAATGTTCCGCCCGCTCTTTCGGGTCTTGCAGCATTTCATCCGCTAATTCCCTGTCGCGGTGTTCTGTTTCGCCCCGTTTGCGCGTACCGGCAATCGGTCGCAGTGTCGCCGTTTTGCCTTCAAGACGCACCATCGTTTCCGGCGATGAACCAACCAGCGTTGTGCCGCCGATGTTCATAAAAAACAGATACGGAGCCGGATTAGCGAACCGCAGCGCACGGTACAGCGACACTGGGTTCGGTGCGTTGTCCGCAACGAACGGCTGCGAAATCACGCATTGAATAATATCGCCGTTCTTAATGTGTTCCTTCACGATGCCGACTCGCTTGCGGAATTCTTGCTCCGAATACAAAGATTCCAGCGTCAACTCCTCTGTTTTTTCCGGCTGCGGCGTTGCCAGCGGCTTTTCAAGTTCTGCAACAACTCTGTCAATTTCTATCAGGGCGGACTGATAAAGTTGTTTCAAATCATTATCAGCGGCAGAACTTGTTCCCCCCAATGCCGGAAAAACCAATACGCAAACAGTCAACGTCTGTTTGGCATTATCGAGAATCAGCACTGTTCGCGGAATCACGAACCGGGCAAACGGTTCCCCTTCGAGTTTATGCGGAATCTTTTCAAAGAACGAAACGGTTTCATAATTGAAAAAACCGACGAGACCGCCCCAAAACCGCGGCAGGTCAGGATATTCCGCCGTGTTGTAGTTCTTCATCAAGTCTCGCAGGACGTTCAGCGGTTTGCCGTTATGCGGAATACGGTTAGCGGCGGAACTTGTTCCGCACCCATCAACCGCAACGTCGTTTTCTTCGACGGTAACGAAGCAGTGCGGTTCGATGCCGAGAAACGAATAGCGTCCCCATTTTTCGCCGCCTTCGACACTTTCGAGCAGAAAGATGCCGTCTTTGATTTTTGCAGAACGAGTTCCGCCGTTGGCATTTTCATATCCGAACCGGTTCAGCAGCGAAATCGGCGTATGAAAATCGGCGAGAACCTCTTTGCAAACCGGCACAACGCCGTTATTCTGACAAGCGGTCTGAAACGATTGAAAAGTAAGCATTGGAGGATTACGAAAAAAGCCGTGAACGTTTCCGCTCACGGCTTGGATTTGCGCTTTAACTGTCTTTTCACACCAGCGCAACACTCGCCGAAGCGGTTCCTGACCGTTGCCAAGTGCGCCAAGCGGAAATTGCGGAGGTGTTTATGCCGGAAAAAATCATACAGTCATTAGAGCAGAACAACGGAAAATGTCAAGTCCCCTGCCCTGCCCCGGAAAAAAATTCTTCCCCCCTCTTGACGGTTTTCGCTTTCTGTGTTTGAATTATAAAACTTAATTTGTTTAGCAAAACTTTATTTTGTTTGCAAAACAATCCTGACGGAGCAACAGGAGTACCGCCCCCCCCTTTTCTGAAAGGAAAAAGCAATGTCCGTCCGTAAATTCCGTTTCGGTTTCACCCTCGTCGAATTGCTCGTCGTTATTGCCATCATCGGGATTCTCATTGGTTTGCTGCTTCCAGCCGTTCAGTCGGCACGCGAAGCCGCCCGAAGGATGCAATGCTCCAATCATCTCAAACAATTCGGCTTGGGACTGCACAATTATCACTCCGCCTTCGATTGCTTTCCGGGTATCGGCAACGAAGGCAGCACCGTTGGAACATCGCCGACCAATTCGATGTATTCGGTACAAGCCCGGCTCCTGCCGTTTATGGAAGCAGCAGCCGTTCACGAAAAAATCGACTATAAACAGCCCGTTGCCGCCGCTACCGGCGGAATGGGGTCACCCGTCGCCTTCGGGTTTCACCTTTATGATGTCGTTCAAACCCGAATCCCCGTAATGTTCTGTCCGAGCCAAACACCGCAAGGACTTGTAAGCGGAGCGTTCAAACGGTTCACGAGTGCCGACCATACCGCACACGAGGACTGCACAACCGCCCCCGGTAATTACGTTCTTTGCAACGGCGATGATATTTTCCGCATTAGTGCTTCAACGGAATTCAACGGCGAAAAGACGCTAAAAACGAACGGACTGTTTCACTACCTTTCGTGCCATAACATTGCCGCTGTATCCGACGGAACATCCAACACAACGGCAATGTCCGAGGCGTGCAGCGGCGACGGACAGCCCTATCCGGCAATGACGTTGAAAGAAGTTGCGGAACAAAAGATGAACCGGCGTTTCATCAGTATTGGTCCGCCGTTGACGCTCAAAGACGGTTCCAACAACACTTGGGCAGACCCCGTAACGCTTGCCGCCAATAATACTGCCGCCAACAGTCAGAACTCGACACGCTGTACATCGTGGGTGTTCGGTGCACCGTATTGCAGTGCGTTCTCTGCATTTCTGCCGCCGAATTCGGCGGTGCCGTCGTGCAGTTGGATGAACTTTGGATTTTACACATCGAGCAGCGACCATCCCGGCGGCTTGAACGTTCTTCGGGTGGACGGTTCTGTTGCGTTCGTCTCGGATACCGTGAATTACACCGTTTGGAAGTCCGCTGCCACTATCGGCGGCGGTGAAGTTCAATAACCCCCTTACCCCTTAATACCAATGAAACGTTTAACATCATTTTTCTTTGCAGTGTTCCTTATTGTGTGCGCTGCTGTTTCGGCACAGGACAAGCCCGGTTTGTTGATTCTGACTCACGGTTCGCCGTCGCCGAAGTGGAATGAGACAATCGCCAAACTGTCCGAACGTGTTTCGGCACTGAATGAGACCGACGAAAAGTTTCACGCAATCACAGCGGCAAATATGGAGTTTGCGAAACCCGATGCTGCTGATGGTGTTGAAACGCTGCAAAAGGCGGGCTGCACCCGGATTATCGTTGTACCGGCATTTATTATGCCGACCGGTCATACGCACTTCGACGTACCGGCATCGCTGGGAATGTATTCATCGCCGTCGATTCGCAAAACGATGAGAGCGGAGAACGTGAAACCCGCCGCCCCGAAAGTGCCGCTTACCATTACGGAAACCATCAGTGAAGGCGATGTACTTGACAAATACGTTAAAGACGAAGTGGCAACTCTTTCGGAAAAACCGGAAGAGGAAGCGGTGTTACTGATTTCGCACGGCGACGAGGAACACAGCGGCTTGGTCGAACCGGTAATGCGGCGTTTGCTGGCAGCGGCGTGCGGCGGCAAAGGTATTACCGTCGGTGATTGGGCGTTCTGCGAAGTCGGTCAGTCGTATATGCGGAGTGTTGTGCCGGTCATTAAATCAATGGCGAAGGAAAAGAAACGGGTTCTTGTGGTTGGCTTTTATTTAGTGTCATCGGCAAAGTCGATTGACAAGAGCGGGACAGCAATGGGGGCAATGGGTTCGCGGCGGGGAACAAGCGGTGAGTCGAAACCGCCGCTGGACGGTATTGATGTCCGGTTTTCAGAACACGGCGTGATTGAGCATCCGGCAACGGCGGCGTGGGTCTTGCAAAGTGCGGCAGATGCGTTATAAGTTAAGTGTTTGACCGCCGATGAATCAACTTACTCAATGCCGCGGATTTTAATCACATCGGGACCGACACGGGAATACCTTGACCCGGTGCGGTTTCTCACCAACGGTTCCAGCGGACGAATGGGAGCGTCGCTTGCCGAAGCGGTCCTTGCCGCCGGCAGCGTTCCCGTTGTCGTCAGCGGTCCCGTTGCAGTGCAATATCCGGTTGGTGCCGAAGTCCGTCCGGTTCAAACAACCGACGAAATGCTTAACGCCTGCCTCGAATTGTTCCCGTCCTGCGCCGGTGTGATTGCCGCTGCCGCCCCCTGCGACTACAAACCCGTTCAATACTCGGAACAAAAATTGTCGAAAAAAAATAACGGCACCGATACATCGTCTTTTGATTTCGTTCACACTCCCGATATTTTGGCGGTACTCGGTCAAATCAAACAGAAACATCAATGGAGCATTGGTTTCGCTTTGGAAACGGAATACGGTAAAGAACACGCCCTCGAAAAACTCAAACGGAAGAACTGCGATTTTATCGTATTGAACGAGCCGGCGGCGGTGAACAGCGACGTGTCGTCTGTTCAGGTTTTTGACAAGAACGGTGAATTGCGTTTATCATCACAAGGCGGTAAGCAGAAATTGGCGGAGCGGTTATTGGAATTAACGGCGGCGTTTCAGCGTTGACTGTTGTCAACACTGTATTCATTACAGGAGCGTTCTTCCACAGCGCGGGCTGAACGCCGTTTTTTCGGTCGTATGTTCCCTATTTAATCCTTTCGGTTACAATACAATCCGTCGGCAAATTAAAATCGGGGGGAGTCATTATGACAACAACTGCCGCACCGCAATCGCTTACGTTTGAGCAACACAACGGTGATTCGATTGCACTAATCGAGGTAAAGTACCGGTTTCCGATGAAATATGTAGGGGACTTATTGAACCGAAAGTTGCCTGACTTTCGGGTGCTGTTTCCCGAATATGCGGATAAAGTGATATATTCGGCGGTTGCGGGAATGTCATTTGATAATGAAAATTACAAATAGTTCAGCAGCGACATTTGAAGCATCGCGGCGGCAACTTGCATCGACGCTTGGTACGCTGTCTGCTGTCCCAAATAGTTTAGCGACGCATCGGCGTAATCAATCCGAAGCGTGTTATCCAAGACCGATTCGTGCTGCGTGTTTTCTTCCGCCAACCGGTTCTTAACGTTGTCCAGCGATTGCTGCATTATGCCGACCGTTGCCCGGCTCGCGGTCAACTTCGCAACCGTTTCGTCCAGCATTGCCGAAGAGCGTTCGATTTCCCGCGTATCGTTCTTCTCCATCGCCGTTTGCAAACGAATCATTGCCGTAAATAGCGAACGGGTTTCCTGCGGATTGGGGTCGTTGCCTATTAGCGGAGTATTTGCCAGGGGGTTGATACCTCCTGCCCGTTCGCGGTACTCTTCATTCCAATCCACAAGTCCTAATTCCTGCGCCGCTGTTGATAACAACTCCCGGTCAACACGCGTGATGTAATCGCCGGTTGAGTTGTCCGTCAATTCAATGCCGTTGCCGAATTGTGAAAGCGATGCGGCGAGTTTTCCGTCCGCATTATCCGGGTGTTCGTTAATGATGCGCAGAATATCGCCGATGGTTTCCGCTCCTTTTACGTCAATTTCTAGAACAGTGCCGTCGTTGCGGGTAATGGTGAAGTCGATGCCGCCGTCTGTTCCACCGCTTGTTTTGGTGCCGCCGTCATACACTACGCCGCTACCGTCGTTGACTCCAAGCGACGGGTCAAGCGTCAAATCGAAGTATTGTTTCGGACCGGTCTGTTCGTAAAACGCTTCAATGATTTGGCACGCCGTCGATACACCGGGGTTGATGGTAATGTTGACGCTCTTCGTTTCTTCATTAATCGACATCGCAATTTTTCCGTCCGGTGAAGTTGTGAAGTTCAGTTGATAACCGTTCCAATCCTTGCCTTCATTTCGGGCAGTCAACAGCAGCGACGAGTTCGGCTGAATCCCTTCGTACTGTGCTTGGGCAAACGTACCGGGTCCGTCGTAATCATTTACGCCGCGGTTGTAATCAAGTTCGGAAAGTTTCGTGGTTAAGTCCGTTGTGCGGATTCCCAGTTGCGTTGCCGTTTGTCCGCCGAGTTCACCGATGCAGAAGTCCGCCCCGCTGATTCTGCTGCGGACATCAATGCCGGTCTTCGACTCGTTTACCGCTGCAATCAAACCGTACTGCGGATGATTCAACTCCGCTAAAATGTCGCCGACCGTTTGACAATTTTCAAACGGTATGTCAAATGTCTGTCCGCCGTTGACGACTTGGATACCCGTCAAGTCCAAATCAAAATCAATATCGGCAATGCCTGTTGTTGTCCGCAGCACCGGGTTTATATCGCTGCCTTTCAGCGTCGGAACTTGTTCCGATAATGTACCGGTGATGCCGAGTTGTGCCGCTGTTTTACCTTTGTTCACATCACTGACAGAAATTGTCCCTGTAAAATTTTCCGGCAAAGACAATTCCAAACCGCTGTGGGATAAATTCACCGTCAACGGAAAATCTGTATTTCCGTTTCCTTCGATTGCCCGTTTGACATCGGCAATACTTGCGCATTTCGATAAATCAATGTCCAGTGTTTCTTTCGTTGCACCGTTGTTATATTCCAAACGGATGCTGCCGCGTTCAACGCCCTTTCCGCCGTTCAAATCCTTTAACAGCGTTGTTTCTTTCAGTGCCGGATTCAAATCGGTACGTCCTCTGACCGGCGCAGATACGGCACCGAACGCTTCGGCACCGCTGATGTTTGACTGCGATAATAAATCCGTATTGCTCCAACTATGAATGTTCGTTTCGCTGCCGGTATATTCAACCGTGTAAGAATTTGTACCCCATTTCAGCGGCAAGATGTTTGTGGTCGAACCGGCAAACAGATACCGTCTTTCAAACGAATCATTGCCGAAGTTGAACATCTGTTGTAATGACGATTTAACGGACTGCGCTAACGCAGAGCGTTCCGCCGCACTGGTTGTTGTGTTGATTGCCGCCAGTGCATTAGACCGGGCTTCATCTGTCATTGAGTTATACTGCGACAGCGTAGAATCGGTAGCGGCAAGAAATTTCTGCGTTGAATCAATGTTATCGGAGTTCTGATTTTTCCGCTCAATCTGCGACTGCACGCCGAGTGTTTGCGACGCTTTGTACGGCGAATCACTGCCGTACTGATATTGCCGCTGTGTCATCACTTGCTGTTCGTACATCGACAACAGTGTTTGCGCAGACGATAAACTGCTGCCCGACCGATGGGTCTGCAACGGAATACTAACCCGGCTAAAACCTAACGGAGTAATCATTTAAGGGGACTTCTAAATTTTTCTTTTTGTTTGGAGGTTTTTAGAACCTCCCTTAAACCTTAACTACATTGCAATCAGTGTCTCCAGCATTTCGTTAATCATTGACACGAGGCGGGAGTTTGCCTGATACATTCGTTGATATGTCATCATTAAAATTGTTTCTTCGTCAACATTGACGCCGCTCACTGCGTCCCGCTGTGTTTGCAGTGCCTGCTGATACAGCGTGTCGGATTCCGCCACCGCCTTCATCGTACCGGCAGCGAGAATCGTTTCGCTCACCAAACCGCCGTAGTAATCCCGAATGGACGCACCGCCGAGAGCATTCTTCGCCGCAACAGACATAGCCGACAATGTTACGCCGTTTTCGACATCCTGCCCTGCCCCGCCGATACTCGCTGCAAACGTTGCCGGATTGTCAATCACTGTTTGATTGATACCGATGTTGCCCGCCGACGTGCCGGTGAAAAATGTATTCAGTCCCAACGCCGATAACACACCGCTTGAGTCCTCGGCAAACGAAAACACTTCATACGGATTTTCCGATTCGATTTTCAATTCGCCGAAGTTGTTAATCGCCGCTTTGATGCCGTCAACGCCGTTGATGCTGTCTGCAATGTCTTGCAGCGTTGTGTTTTCGTCAATGTTGATTTGCTTATCTTTAACCAATGTAAAACGTCCGTCCGTTTCTTTGCGGAACAGTTGAATGAAAAACGCTCCGTTGGATACCGCCGGTTCGGTCAGTACTTCGATTAATGCGCCGTCAACATCATCAACTTGCGTCAATGCGGTCAATTCCCCGTATCCTGTCAACCCCTGTCCCGACGTATAAATCTCGTTAAACTCCGTAATGAGGTTCCGCGTAAAATCATTGAGTTTGTTGTAATAACCGCCAAGTACCGTCTCGTGCGCCTGATAAAGCCCATAGACCGTTCCGCTTTTGACATCCAAACGTGTTGCGGGCTGGTCGGAGTGATTATCTTTAACGTAGAGTTGCGCCAACGGAAGTTTTGTACCGTCCTTATACGTCTTAACATCAACGGATACTTCGTGAACTTTACCGTCCGCTAGTAAAATGTTGGAACCGCAGTAAATCGACACCGCTTTTGTTTCTTTGCTTTCCGTTGTTTTTATGTTGACGAGTTGCGATAACTCCGTTAATGCTGCTAACCGCTGGTCACGAAGTCCCAACGCTTCCCGTCCGTTGACGGTTTCAATTTGCGTAATGTTTTTATTTAAGCCGTTAATCGTTTGCAGCAACTCGTTAATTCGGGCAGCAGCATCGGTAATTGCCGTGTTGACATCCCGCTGCATTTCGACGATTGCCGCAGATAAACCGTTGATGTCCTGCGTCAATTTCTGTCCTTGCTGAACGACCATTGACCGGTACTCAACGTTCTCCGGTTCGTTCTGAATGTTGTCAATCGCATTGAAAAATTCGCTTAACGTTGAACTTAAATCGTTGTCTGTTGTTTCGTTCAGCAGGGCTTCGAGTTGCGTATAGTATTGCGACTGTGCTGCCGTTGACGACGCATCGCTGGTAGAAGTGCGGAGCCGTTCTTCGAGAAACTTGTCGATAACCTGTACAACGCCGCTGACTTGTACGCCGGTGCCGACAACGGCACCGCTTCCCAACTTTCGGGACGTACCGGCAGCGAGGTCAAGCCGTTCGCGGGCATAACCGGCGGTTTGAACGTTGGCAAGATTCTGACCGACAACCTGCATACCAAGTTGCCCGGCACTCATCGCCGTTGACGCACCGTGAAGAGAATCGAACAAAAGCATACCTCTCTTTTCGGCATTTTAGAAAGAATTCCTATAACCGGAACATTCGGAACGTTCCAAATTGCGTATTTTACGCAGGTTGAACAAAGAGAGTTTCTAAAAACTCCCGGTAAAAAGGTAAATCCTCTTATTTTGCCGGTTGTTTCGTCCCGGCAAGTGTGCTATAATACCGGATTGTTATTAAACGTCAGCAGTTAGCCATTATGTCCGATTCCCTCCGCCCGAATGTTTCGCCGTATTTCCGTATTAAGTGGTACGTTGATTTTATTATTACGTTTCCGTTTCAGGTCATCGTCGTCCTTTTGATGCTGCTGTTTATGCTGCTTGTGAAGTTGACCTCCAAAGGTCCCGTCATTTACAAGCAAGTCCGCTGCACAAAAGACGATAAGCAGTTCAATATGTATAAAATCCGTTCGATGGTCGTTGATGCCGAAGCGGGCAAAGGAGCGGTTTGGGCAAAGGGCAACGACCCGCGGGTAACAACCGTCGGAAAAATGATGCGCAAACTGCACATCGACGAGTTTCCGCAGATTTGGAATTTCTGGCGAGGTGAAATGTATATCATCGGACCGAGACCGGAACGACCGGAGTTCGTCGAAAAACTCAACAAAGAGGTGCCGGGCTATCAATACCGGACGCTGGTGCTGCCCGGAATGACCGGTTATGCTCAAATCAATTTACCGCCGGATACCGGTTTGGAGGACGTTCACAAAAAACTGGTTCTCGATTTGGAGTACATCGAAAAGGCATCGTTCTGGTTCGACGTTCGGCTGCTTATCGGAACGGGCTTGAATTTTATCCGGTTCAAGCAGTTTGACAAATCGGCATTGCGGTTGATTGGCGTTGCCCGGAACCCGGAGGATTCTCCGTGGGCTGAAAAAGTCGGCTTGATGGAAGAGCATCAATCGCTGTATCTTACGCCGAAGGACATAAAGCCGGAAACATAATGTTTTAGCCCCAATCGTATGTCCGTTGCTCAATTCCTTGACATTCTCCGCCGAAGCGGTTTGGCTGAACCTGCCGAACTCGATAAAGCCCTTGCGGATATTCAACGGAAAGCAACGCCGGAACAATTCAGCGATGCAAAGTACATAGCCGATGAACTCGTTAAACGTTGTCTGATTACCGTTTGGCACACGCACCAACTTTTCAAAGGACGGTACCGCGGCTATTTTCTCCGGCAGTACAAAATCTTGGGGCATATCGGTTCCGGCGGTATGAGTACCGTGTATCTTGCCGAACATACGCTAATGCAGCGGCGGGTTGCCGTTAAGGTTCTGCCGAAGAGCCGGCTGGGCAAGTCCATTTATCTGGAACGGTTCATTCGGGAAGCCCAAGCGATCGCGTCGCTTGACCATCCGAACATTATCCGGGCTTACGACATTGACCGCGAAGAGGACGTTCATTATATCGTAATGGAGTATTTTCCGGCGGAGGACTTACAGCATCTCGTTGACAAAGAAAAGAAAGTCCCGTTTCCCCGGATAGTGAATCTCCTCCGGCAGGCAGCCGATGCGCTGGCACACGCTCACGAAATCGGCGTGATTCACCGCGATGTCAAACCGAGTAATATCTTGGTGAACGCCCAAGGAACGGCAAAAATTCTTGACCTTGGTTTGGCACTGCTGGACGAAAATCTGTACGAGGGACGTATCACGATGATTCAGGAGGATACGATTCTCGGCACTGCGGATTACCTCGCACCGGAACAAGCATTGGACAGTCATAAAGTTGACGCACGCGCCGACATTTATTCTCTCGGCTGCGTTCTGTACTTTTGTTTGACGGGACATCCGCCGTTTCCTGCCGGGACGGTCTCACAGCGGCTTCTTGCCCATCAACAGAAGGAACCGGTGAGCGTTCTTATTGACCGACCGGATACGCCGGACGACTTGGCAAACCTGTGCAGAAAGATGATGTCGAAGCGTCCAGAAGACCGGCAGCAGTCGGCAGCGGATGTTGCACGGGAAATGGAGGACTGGCTCATCGAACACGGCTATGCCGAAGCGAATGAATTTGATTTGCCGGCGCATCAGTTTCCTGCACCGCTCGGCGATTTAGGAATGGAAAATCATTTTGCAAATCAGGGAAAACTGGTGCAACTGATGCAGCAAGTTGATGCCCGTAAATTGCAGCAGAGCGGTTCAGAACAGGCGGCAAACGATTTAGACAATGTCAATTTGCTGGACACGGCGCACGGTTCGAGTTTGTATGAGCGTTCCGGCGGTTCATCGCACCAATCAAGAGGCGGCGAGTATGACGACCCGCTGCTGCACGCCTTGAACGAAGTGGAACGCGAACGGACAAAGCAGCGCAAAGAACAAGGACTAGGGGTAAGAGGCGAGAAGCGGGAGGTACGGGGCGAGAAAAAGAGAATAGAGAACGGAGAATGGAGAGCGGAAAATGATATAAGTGTTAATCAAAACGATTCTCCGTCCTCTATTTCCCAATGGTACCGTTTCGTACCGGTTTGGTTCTGGACGCTGTTCTTTTCGGTGTTTGCGGCGGCGATTTTTTTTGCCGGTCTGCTCGTGATGCTGCTGTTCCTTGTGTTCGCCACTTCGCCGGAATAAACCGGAACACTCTGCTCTTGCTTTTGTGTCCTGCCCGGTGTACAATGCAGCGAATGTTACCAAAGTGGTAACGTTTGGCGACAAAGCGTATGGTGTTATTCTGACAACAGTGATGCGGTACTTGTTTTTATCCTTATTCCTGTTCCTTCCGTTTTTCGGCTGTACCCAACAGCCGGACGTTTCCCGTTCGCAGTACGGCACTATCGTCAGGAGTTTGCCGCTACTTGATGATGCCGAAAAGCCGTTCATTTTTCCCTACGCCGGAGATAACGACCACCGGCACTGCGAATTTCCCGATGACGATTTGTTTTAGAGGTATCCGATGCGTTCCATTTTTTTTTCCGTTATGTTGTTGAGCGGTTCGGTTGTTTGTGCCGAAACATTAGACGAATCGGTACAAGCATTACGGGCTTCCGTACCAGCAGTTGCCGCCTACATAGATGCCTGTGATGCGCTGGCGTGGAAGGAATTGCCGTTCGGGCGGAAAGTTGTATTGCCGCAAATCCCGCTGCAAGTGTTGACCGGCGATAATTCCGATGTGCAGCAAGGTTCGCTACGGTATTATCTCGCCCGAAAGTTAGTACAGACGAAACTGTACGATGAAGCCGAAACGGTGTTGAACGATGTTGAACCGGACAAGACGCTTGACCCGTGCGGCGTGCTGATTCACAAAACGTTGGTGTTTCATCATCAAAACAACGCGGAAAAAGGACTGGAAACGCTGGAAAATTTCAAGAAGTCGGCAGAGAACAACAAAGCGGTGCCGCGGCGTTATACCGAATTGGCGAAACTTCTCGAATTTGAGTTGAAGAAAGAACAGCAGGAACAGGAAAAGAATCAGGAGAATAACCCGGAAAAAATTGCGAAAAAGATGCAGAACGTTCGGCAGCGGCTCGGACAAGGACAGACCGGTGATGAAACGCAGGAAAAAGAAAAGGACATAATGAAGTCGCTTGACCGGTTGATTGAGAAAATTGAAGAACAAAGTAAGCAGCAGGCGGAACAGGACGGTGAGCAGCAAGACGGCGAAGGACAGCAGGCGAATAATCCGGCGGACGACAGCCGGATTTTGAAGCAGAAGGGTCCCGGCAACGTTGACCGGAAGGAGTTTGACCTGAACGGCAACTGGGGCGACCTGCCGCCGAAAGAACGGGAAGAAGCGTTAATCAAAATCGAGAAGGAATTTCCTGCTCATTACCGGGAAATTATCGAACAGTATTTCCGTGAAATGGCCGGAAAAGGCAACTAATTGTTTTTGTAAAGCGGGTGTTCGCTTACCGGTGTAATTCCCGGCTGTCCGGCGGCACCGAGAAAACGCCGGACAACGATTAACCGCTTTTTCAAGTGAGCGTCGTACAGCGGACTGTCCGTGTTCAGCGAACTCAAATGAACGCCCCCTGATTCGTGAATGAATGTGCCGTCTTCCAAGTACATACCGACGTGCGAAACTTTGTCCGTTGCCGGATTGCCGAAAAACAACAAGTCGCCCTTTTGAAACTCTTTGTAATCGTTTGGCGGAACGGCAATGCCGGCTTTTGCCTGCTGCGATGCATTGCGGGGAATAACTACGCCATTGAGAAAGAAACAGTATTTCGTCAAACCGCTGCAATCGAGCATCTTTGATGAGGTACCGCCCCAAAGATACGGCGTTCCCATAAAGTCAAACGCTCTTTCGGCAAGCGATTCACCGGTCGGCTTTGCGGTCTTTTTCCACTCGTCAAAATCACGGCAGTAATTTTTCGGTACAAAAGCGGTGCGTCCGTCGGGGAATTTCACTTTGATAAAATTGTTTTCCGATTCGATGTTTTGTACGACGCATCCGGCAACAAGGTCGGCAACTTTCGGCGAATTTTCGTTTGGTTCGGAATAGCAGAACCCGCTGTGCGGCAGGAAAATCACTTTGGGACTTTCAATGTACCGATTAAATTCGTCTTTGTCAAAAAGTGTCAGGGAGTCCTCGGTTACCCACGTTGGATAACCTTCGGGCGGGTCAACGTTCAGCCAGTTGTTTTTACTGCCGAGAATTTTTACCGGCATCCCCAGCAAACATTGAGTTCCCATTTCGGCGGCATATCCGGGTTTTTCCCGCAGATTGGCAACGGAAACGGTAACCACGCCGAACGGTTTTTCTGCCGCGGCAATGGGGAAGGAAAAGTAGAGAACGGCGAATGTGAGGAGTAAATAAAACAATCGGTTCCTCGTATTGTGCGTTTTCATATTTTATTTTTATGCTGTTGTAAAATTTCGACAGTCCGCCGGCTAACGATAACGGCGGGTTGACACCCGCCGCTCTTTTAATGTTAAGTCATTGTTTCCATTCCAATATGCCGCCAGAAAATTCTTTTTGCAACTGAATTTCAAGCCGCAGAGAATTCGTTTCGACTTCCTCGAACTTGACCGTATTGTACTTGTCCTTTCCAACGCCGAAAGCATCGGCGGTTTTCACGGGAACGAATTCCCCTGCGGAATTTTTGTACAATAACTTCCAACTTTGCGGAACGCGGCACTGCCCTTTTCCCGTGTCGTCGAACCAATACACGGAACTTTGCGAAACCTTTTTCGCTTTGCCGAAGTCGAGTTCAAGCCATTCTGCCGTGCCTTTGTGATCCCAAAACGTCATACGCGGAATCGTTTGGTCAAGCGAATTCTTCGGTTCAACTCCGTCAATGACGGCTTCAAGAGCATCGCTGGAATGACAAAATGAAGCCGTAATTTCCGGCTCCGGTTCCTGTGCGACATCATCCCGTAATAAACAATTTTTTGGTTTGTTGCGCGGGTCTCTCGGATAATACGGATGTTTATCATCCGGCAACGGTTGATAGAGAATCGGTTCACCGTCCGGCGTTTTCCAAATCGGGGCATTCGGGTCAAGATTTTTCGGCAGACCTTCCTGACGAATCCACACCGTCATCTTGCCCGGTTTGTTGCGGGAATCCCAAGCGAAATAGGGAATTGCCAACAATTCTTTTCCGGTATTGGTTTTGACCCGAAACGTTGTCGGATAGAAGAGTTTAAGTTCTCTCATAATATCCCCGCCGCTATAGCCAGTTAAATCGTTAGACCAATCCATATCCTTTTTTAATGTTGTTCGGTCATTCAAACCGGGATTATCGGCTTCCTCAAAACAATAGACAATTGGTCCCCGCGTCAATGCAATCCGTCCCCTGTCGGCTACAACGTTCTGATTAGCAACCATCCGCCGATTAGTGAACGGAATACCGTAGGTAAATTCAAACTCCGGTTCGTTAGACAAATTTAAAACAGCATAACCTCTCTCAATTT
>JAISJZ010000284.1 GCA_031261125.1 Planctomycetaceae bacterium
TTTGATTTTGCTAGCGGAGTGTTTGCCTTTGGAGACAATGTCGTTAAGGTCTTGTCGTTCGGCGGCGGTCAGCGTTACTTTGTAAATCTTGTTCATTGCGGATTCCTTGCTCGTAAAAAGATGGGAATGACGAAGTAAAACGATTTCACGAAATCCGGTCAAGGGCAATTCATAAGATTAAACTTGATACGGTACTACTACCCAAACGGGACGATTTTCACCAATTAGTTGGAATCCACTTACTCGTTTTGCTCGACTTCTGAAAACTTGCAGTCGGACTGCAAGGCGTGGTACAATAATTGCAACAGAATAAGTTTTGTACCATAATGGGGAGAAAACCGGCGGTATAGCCGCTGTGTTAAACATTTTCAGGAGGATTCCGATGTACCGCAACCAGATTTACGATTCTGTCACGCAAACCGTCTTCGATACGCCGCTTGTCAAACTGGGCAGGATTATTCCGAAGGAACACGCAACAGTGCTGCTGAAACTCGAATTCTTCAATCCGCTGTCAAGCGTCAAAGACCGTATCGGGCGGGCAATGATTGAAGCGGCTCTGAACGCCGAAGTGCTGAACGCCGAAACGGAAATTATCGAACCGACTAGCGGCAATACCGGCATTGCGTTAGCGTTCGTTGCGGCGGAGAACAACCTGAAATTAACGCTGGTGATGCCGGACACGATGAGTGTTGAACGCCGCCAACTGCTTGCCGCTTTGGGAGCAAACCTCGTTTTAACACCCGGAAACCTCGGTATGAAAGGGGCTATCGACAAAGCATACGAATTAGCGGACGCAAATTCCAATTCGTGGATTCCGCAGCAGTTTGAAAATCCGTCGAATCCGGCAATTCACGAAACGACAACCGGACCGGAAATTTGGAACGACACGCAGGGAACCGTTGACATTTTCTTGGCTGGTATCGGCACCGGCGGGACGTTCACCGGTGTTTCCCGGTACTTAAAGCGGCGGAAAAAGGGGCTGTTGTGCTATGCTGTTGAACCGGCGGATTCTCCGGTATTGTCGAAAGGCAAAGCGGGACCGCACGAAATCCAAGGCATCGGAGCGGGCTTTATACCGAAAAATCTGGATACAACGCTCATTGACGGAATTGAAACGGTAAGCAGCGGAGAAGCATACACCTGGGGACGGCGTTTGGCAAAAGAAGAAGGTATTTTGGCGGGTATCAGCAGCGGAGCGAACGTTGCCGTTGCAGCCCGGCTCGCGGAAAAACCGGAAAACAAAGATAAAACCATTGTAACCATCGCCGCCAGTTGCGGTGAACGATACCTCTCAACGAAGTTGTTCCGTCCGTCTTAATTCACCCGTTGCATTTCACGGAAAAACCGTGTAATATAACCGCATTGTTCAAAAAAGAACTTCGGCATACAAGTTGCTGTAATGGAAAGTATGGCAGCCAACACAATAATCGGACATAATTCGTCCCTAAAACCGGTATTGGAACGGGCTAAACTTGTAGCCCGGTCGGATGTCCCTGTGCTGCTTCTAGGCGAAACCGGCAGCGGAAAAGAGGTCTTGGCAAAATATATTCACGAAGAATCGAACCGCTCCGGTGAACCGTTTCTGAAAGTGAACTGCGGTGCTGTCCCGCAGGAATTGATTGACTCGTATCTGTTCGGACACGAAAAAGGAGCATTCACCGGTGCCGTTGACCGCCGCAAGGGCTGGTTTGAATCAGCAAACGGCGGAACACTGTTGCTCGACGAAATCGGCGAACTGCCGTTGGCGGCGCAGGTCCGGTTCCTTCGGGTACTGCAAGACGGAAATTTTGAACCCGTCGGCAGCGGGGGAAAAACGGTCAAGGTCGATGTCCGCGTCATTGCCGCAACGCACCGGAATTTGCAGCAGATGGTCAAAGAAGGGATGTTTCGGGAGGATTTATGGTACCGTATTTCCGTGTTTCCCATTCGGATTCCGCCGTTGCGGGAACGCCGGGGCGACATTGAAGCATTAACCCGGTATTTTGTCCGTAAAGCAACGGCAAAGTTTCATTTGCCGGACGTTTTGATTACGAAGGAAAATCTCGCGGTTCTCGCTGCTGAACCGTGGCTCGGTAACGTTCGGGAGTTTGCGGCAGTGATTGACAGGGCGGTGCTGCTCGGCGAAGGACTGCGATTGGCGTTGACCGAATCGCTGGACAGTGTTGCTCACGGCGAGCGGCAGGCGTATCAGGCAGTTGAGGTGCCGATTGAAATGCTGTCGGATGTCGATTCTGCAACGGATTTCCAACTGCCGTCAGAAAAAAACGCGGAGACCGCATCATTAGAAATGAAATTTCCAACGTTGGACGAAGCGGTTCGGCGGCACATTGAGGCAGCATTATCACGGACGCACGGCGTTATTGAGGGCTCTAACGGAGCAGCGGCGTTGTTGGACATCAATCCGCACACGTTGCGGGCGAAGATGAGGAAGCTCGGCGTTGACTGGTCAAAGTTCCGAAGGAACGGCTGAACGGTACAACGTTTGATAATCAAAAAATATACCCGCACCTCTGGCTTCGCCTTGGGCGATACCTTCGGCGACCCGTCAAAGACACCGGTACCTAATGATGCCGTCCGGCTGGATGCCGATGCCCTAACGTCAATACAGTACGGGGCTTATGCCGAACGCCGTCAAATGATGACCGAATAGAAAACGAAAAAGTTTTTACCGAAACGTCCGTGCGCGGCTTGACAACATTCAGAAAATCATAGATAATGTGGGACATCATTTACTTGCTTCCACCAAAAGGCAGCGATGAAACAGAACCTGAATCAGCCGAACCGCCGAAGTTTCTTGCAGCAGTCCGCTGCGGGAACAGCCGCGGCGGTGCTAACAACATCGTTTGTGTTTGCACAAACGGATTCTCAATCCTCAACCAACAAAACCGAGATGCCCAAAATCAAAGGAACGAAAACCGAAAAGAACCTGCTCAAAGCGTTTGCCGGCGAATCCCAAGCACGGAACCGGTACTACTTTTTTGCCCAAAAAGCGTCCGAAGAAGGATACGAACACATTGCGGCAATTTTCCGTGAAACCGGCGACCAAGAAATGGTTCACGCCAACCAATTCTTCAAGTACCTCGATGCCGGCGGACCGCTGGAAATCACCGCAGCGTATCCTGCCGGTACAATTCTCACAACGGAAAAGAACCTTGAAGCGGCGGCAGGCGGCGAACACGAAGAATGGGAAATCCTGTATCCCGAATTTGCCAAAGTTGCGAAAGAGGAAGGATTTACCGACATATTCCGCACGTTCAATGCGGTGGCAATTTCCGAAAAGCAGCACGAACGCCGTTACCTGGGGTTCCTCGAACACCTGAAAGCAGGCGACTTGTTCAAACGGAACGGCAAGGTCGTTTGGCGGTGCCGGAACTGCGGTTATGTCAGTGAAGGAACCGAGGCACCGGGCGTTTGTCCGGCGTGCAAAGTTTCCCAAGCGTGGTTTGAAATCCTCGCCGAAAACTGGTAATACCGATAATACCGAATTATTATTTAGCCCCGCTGCTTATCGGCGGGGTTGTTTCCTCTCCCTCTTTTTAATGGGTTTTCAAGACAGAGATTATAACCGGTACGAACCTTACGGCGATGACGGATACCACCGCCCGCGGCGCAGAGGCGGGGCGATGAGTGTTACGATGCGCCTCGTATTTATCAACGTTGCGTTCTGGCTTGTTAACGGATTTTTCTTCAACAATAATCTGCTGACACGCTTGATGACGCTCACGCCCGATTTGGCAAAGCATCCCGACTTGTGGTGGAAATTTCTGACTTACGGTTTTGCGCACGACCCGACAAATATCTGGCACATTGTCGGCAATATGTTGTCGTTGATAATGTTCGGCTACGGGGCAATGCTCGGCATCGGTCCGGGCGGGTTCGGCATCGTCCGCGGTGAAAACGTGGAACAGCGGCTCGGACGAACGGAGTATTTCTTTTTTTACACCATCACGATTATATTCAGCGGAATTATCTACGCACTTGTGCATCCGGCACAGGGCTGTCTCGGTGCGTCCGGCGGTGTAACCGGTGTCGTGGTTCTCTTCGCCCTGCTGTATCCGCATAAGACGATGATGATTTTCCCGTTTCCGTTCCCGATACCGATGTGGATGCTCGGCGTGTTTATCGTCGCTTATGACGCATTCGGTTATGCGGGCAATCGCGGCGGCGTGGCATTTGCCGCTCACCTTGCCGGAGCAGCGTTTGCGGTATATTATTATTTCGTCTTTATCAAAAGCGGCGGGCGAATCATCAACTTGTTTTCCGATTTCTTTTCGTTCTTCAAGCACAAACGCAAACCGAAGTTGAAGGTTTTCGACGGCGAAGAACCAAAAAAGAAACCGGCGGACGAAGCGGAGTTTGAGAAGAAACTCGACGCAATTCTTGACCGCTACGGCAAAGTCGGCGAAAGCGGTTTGACCCGTGAAGAACGGGAATTTCTGCAATACGCCAGTAAGAAGTACCGGGATAAACACAAACAATAGCGGCGATGTAAAAATCCTTCTCCCGTGAAAATCAGGAAAGTGCGGTTAATAATTCTGCCGATAATCCCGGTAAATGCTCAAAGGTAAAGTCATCGGCACAGCAACGTCAACGGTGAAACATCCGACCTTGGAAGGTTGGAAAATGCTTGTGGTACGCACTGATACCGAACCGTACATTGCTGTTGATAATTTAGGGGCGGGTATCGGCGATGAAGTGATGATTACAAGCGACGGACTGTTCACCGGCGAACTTATCGGTACAAAAGCAACGCCGGTACGCTGGTCGGTCATCGGAATCGTTGACCGCAAATAAATATGAATTTCGACATCGACAATTTAGTTCAATCCGTTTTAGCGGATTTGAACGTTGAAAATTTGCCGGAAAAGCGGGAGACACACTTTCCCGTTCGTGATGCCGTTGCGCCGAAGGTTGCCGTACCCGAATTTTTTTTCGGTTCCCGCGTTGTTTCATTGGAACAAATTAAAACGCTGCCGGAAAATGCCGCAAAAATATTCATCGCTCCGAAAAGCATTTTAACACCGTCGGCAAAAGACGAAGTCCGAAAACGGAATATCGAAATCGCAACAAAAATCGAAAAACAAGATAACCGCCGGCAAAGTAAGCAACTTTCTTTCGGATTCGTTCAGATTTTGCCGTTCAAATTATTTTATGCCGTACAAAAAGAATTTTTGGTCAAACCGCAAGCATTTGCGGATAGAAATGCTTTGCTGGACGGTGCCGAAAAACAAACAGCGGCGGGACAGCAAGCCGTGATATTCTCCGAACAACCGGCAGCAGCACTCTGCTTCGCTTCTGTACGGCAAGCATTGCGTCCCATTCCCGCTTTTGATACAACACAGGTTCAGGAAGACGCAAAAGAAATCAATGCCAACGTCTTGGTCGTCAATCCGAAACGGTTTAACGAAACGGCATTGATTGAAGTGATTCGGGCGTTTGAAAATAAATGAACTACGTTTTCATTTTTCGTCATCTTTCGGCGGTTTGCTGGATGCTCGGCGGCTTTATGTTGTTCAGCGTTCCGTGGGCGTTGCCGGCGTTCGGCGGAAATTGGCAGTACGAAAAAAGCGGCACATTTGGATTGTTTGTGTCCGTCGGCGTTTGTGCCGGTTGCGCGCTGCTGCTGCGGTATATCGGCAGAAAAAACGGCGGTACAAGCAGCAGCGATGTGTTCTCGAAGAAAGACGCAACGGCAGTTGTTGCGTTCAGTTGGCTTTTCGCAACGGTTCTCGGTGCGTTGCCCTTTCTTTTTTCCGGTACGCAGCGGTGCGAAGGCATTCCGATGTCTGTCGGCGATGCCGTGTTTGAGTCAATGTCCGGGTTCACCACCACCGGTGCCACTGTGTTCGCCGAATTGGAACGCCCCGATTTACTGTCCCGCTGCGTCCTGTTTTGGCGGTGTTCAACGCATTTTCTCGGCGGTCTCGGCATTATGGTTCTCTTCGTCGTTCTCCTCGGTATCGGAACCGGTTCAAAAACGCTGTTCCGTTCCGAAGTTGCGTCATCGAAAAATTCACCGAAAGAACGTATCCGGCAACTCGCCCGGATTGTATTCCGCATTTTCATCGCGTTAAATGCCGCTCAAACGGTTCTCCTTGTTCTGCAAGGTTTAACGGTCTATGATGCGCTATGTCATTCGTTCAGCACAACGGCGACCGGCGGATTTTCCACGTTCAACGCCGGTGCCGGACATTTTGCCGCTCACGGATACAAATATGCCGCCGCTGTCGAATTGACGCTCGTTTTGTTTATGTTTCTCGGCGGTACGAATTTTATTCTGTTGTACTATCTCTTCCGCGGACAGCCGTCGAAATTATTCGGCGATAGGGAATGGCGGACTTACACCGGAATCATTGCCGTTTCGGTTCTGATTGTTTTCGCCGCCGGATGGGTTCACAGTGATTTCGATATTTACGGTACTTCCGACAAACCGGTGCTGTCTTTTTCTGACGGGACAAGTTCCGCTGCTAAAACAGCCGCCGCCGCAAACCTGCCCCCTGTTCATTCGTTCCGCGTCGTTCTCTTTCAGATTGTTTCCATCATTACTACTACGGGGCTTTGCACCGACGAGTTTGAAAAATGGTCGGCAGTATCCTGCGGCGTTTTAGTGATTTTAATGTTCATCGGCGGCTGTTCCGGCAGCACCTCCGGCGGGTTCAAGGTCTTCCGAATGATTTGCCTGATGAAAGCGGTACCGCAGGAAATCGAATTGTCGTACCGTCCGAATGTTGTCCGTCCGCTGCTCATCGGCGGCGCACCGGTCGATAAGGAAATGGTACATCACGTCATCGTTCATTTTGCGGTACTGACATTGGCGTTTCTTTGCGGGACGTTTTTGATTTTATGTTTTGAACCGTCGTCAACGTGGAACGTACAGCACGTTGCCGGCGACCGCAAACTGGTTGACACGTCGGCTGCCGCCGCGGCGTGTCTGAACAACGTCGGGGCGGGCTTCGGCATCGTCGGCGCACGGCAGAATTACGGCATTTTCAGCGAAGGGGCAAAATTCGTTTATGCCGCCTTGATGATGCTCGGCCGGCTGGAATTGTTCACGGTACTGGCATTGTGTATGCCCCGGTTCTGGAACAATGATTAGGGAAAAACTGCCCTTGACATCTTCCGGGATAATTTCTAGTATCCCGCCGATAGACCCCGAAACGGCGGATAAAGTAATAATACAAATGATGGGCAAGCATATACTTTTTTTGTTTTTTACCGGTTTGACTTCGGTTCTTTCAACCGCTGCGCTGTTGGGAGCCGAACCGGTGCCGGTGAATGTACTGCGGGACGGACAACAACCGGATGTTCTGGTTGTTGAACGCCACTCTGTACCGCCTCCGACAGCCAATCCGCTCCCGCGGGAAATTACCGCAAATCCGGCAACTGCGCAGTTGCCGAATATCTTTGCAGTACAAAAAACCGCTGCGCCGATACCGGTTATCGTCAATTCGCCGCCGCAATCATCCCCGTCCCGCACCCCGTATTCCGAAGTACAACTGCTGCCGCCGCCCGGTACGTCCCCTGAAATTCAAGAAACATTCACAATGTCTAACGTGCCGATGCAGCAGTTGGAACAAACACTGCGTTCGGTCTTGCAGCATCATTTGGTTCACGTCAGTCCGGGGCATTACCGTGTTTCCGTCGAACGCAAACTGCCCAACGGTGTTCCGCCGCAAATACTTCATTGTACGTTGGAATTGGATTATCCGAACAAACGCGTTGTTCTTTCCGGTGAACAGCAGATATGCGGTCAAATGATTCGGCTGGTTCATTCGATGGACCAACTGATGCCGACCGGCAGCGAACGGCAAATCCTGTCCACCAGAAATATCAATCCGGTTTCACTGACAAGAATTTTGGAAACGAACCGCGTGCCGACGGGCAAAGCAAGGTACTTACAGCCCCCGGATACTCCCCGGAACAACGTTTCTGAAATACAGCCGGTACCGCAGTTGGAATTCCGACCGGAAACAACAGCACCGAAACGGGTAATTCCGCCGGAACCGGCGAAGGTGTTGTTCCCGGTGCCGGCTGATTTACCGCCGCTGTCTTATAGAACTTACGGACCTCCGGCGGCTTCGCAAGTCATACAGCAAGTTGCTTATCAAGCAGAACTGCCGGCAGACGCTGGCGGTGCGGCGTTTAGCCCCGACGCAGCCGGTGCGGGAAAAGACGCTATGGAAGTGGTTACCGATTTCCGGTATCAAATCCTTCCCGATTTGGATGTGCTAATCATTGATGCAACCGGTGCGGAAGTCGCCCGGTTCAAAGATATGATTGACCAAATCGCGGAGTTAAGTAAAAACGCCCGGCCGGATATTGAAATCTATCCGCTTAAATACGTCAACTGCATTTCGCTGAACTACGTTATCACACAACTGTATGTTGATGTATTCAAGACCCGGCAGGGAACGGTGCGGTTCCTGCCGATGGTGAACCCCAATGCGATACTTTTGGTCGGCTGGGGCGATTCAATGATTGCAGCAAAGGATTTGATTAAGTCCCTTGACCAACCGGTGGCAGACGAACACAGTTTGTTGAAGGTCATTAAGTTGAAACACGCTTCAGCGCAGTATCTGGTAACAACGTTGCGGGGCGCGTTTCCGCCGCTTGCCGCCGGCAGCAGTGCCAACGCGTTTGCGCCGCGTCTGCAACTGTTTGCTGATACACGGACGAACTCGCTCATCGTTCAGGCAGGACAGAACGATATGCGGGACATCGAAAAACTCATCGCCGAAATAGATGTCGCCGAAACACAAGCCAAACTGCAAATCCGGCAGTTCAAGGCGAAACACACTTTGGCTTCGGATTTGGCAAACAAGTTGACGCAGTCGATTTCTGCCGGTGTTTCGGGAATACAGGGAAAAACAGCGTCTCTGGAACTGCTCATTGAAACGGAAAAAGGAAAAAAAATAGTTGACTCCGGTTTGTTAACCGACGTGAAAATCACGGCACACGACCCGACGAACACAGTTATCGTTACCGGACCGGAACGCTGTATGAACCTTATCGAAGAGTTGCTCAAAGTGATTGACTCTCCGTCGGCAACAGCGGTCGTTAAAGTGTTTCCCATTTTATACGGCGATGCCAAGTCGATGATAATGACGCTGCGGGAATTGTTGCCGACGCAGTTAGCCGGTGAAACCGGTCCGAAACTGCCGGGGGCGAAAGACGAGGAGGCACTTGTGCCGGTGCGGTTCGCCGTTGATAGCCGGACGAATTGTATTCTTGCCGTCGGCGCGGAAGGCGACTTGAAAATCATCGAAGCGATGCTTTACTCGCTCGACAGGGAAGACCAGCAGACACGGAAAAATTATGTCTATATGCTCAAAAGTATGCAGGCGGAAGCGGTCGCAACGGCTATTAACGAGTACATCCGCAGTAAACGCATAATCCAGCAAAATGCGCCCGGCGTGATAAGCCCGTATCAGCAGATTGAAAGCGAAATTATTGTTATTCCCGAAATGGTGAGCAACTCGCTCATCGTCAGTGCAACGTCGAGATATTACGATGAAGTTCTGGAACTGATTAAGGAAATCGACCAGCCGCCGCCGCAAGTCGTCATTCAGGTTCTCATCGGAGAAGTAACGCTGGGTAATTCCAAAGAATTCGGTGCCGAATTCGGTATTCAGGATTCTCTGTTGTTCGACCGCAGTACATTCAGCAACATTGCCCAAGGAACACGGACCATTACGCAAACCCTTGCCGACGGCACGAAAACCGTTGTCGAAGAACCGGTGATTACCAACGGCTCTGTCTCGCCCGGCTGGATGTTCAACGAAAATCCGAAAACATCGTTAAGTACCGGCTATAACACAAATTCATCGGCAACCGCCGGCAATGTCGGTTCGCAACTGTTGACCAACTTCGGCACCGGACGTGTCGGTGCGGAAACCGGCTTCGGCGGTATGGTGTTTTCCGCAAACAGCGACGCGGTGAGCGTTATGATTCGCGCCTTGCAGGAAAACAACCGCTTGGAAATTTTGAGCCGACCGCAGATTATGGCGATGAATAATCAGGAATCAATGATTCACGTCGGACAGAAAGTTCCCCGTATCGGCGGAGTGAGCCTCACGAATTACGGCTCGCAGTCAAACGTCGAAGAAGAAAAAGTCGGTTTAATGCTGACGGTGAAACCAAGCATTAGCCCTGACGGTAATATCGTAATGATGGTTGTTGCCGAAAAATCGTCGGTCGGTACTGAAGCGGAGGGTGTCGTTGTTGCAAACACCAATGAAGGTGTTATCCGCTCTCCGAAGATTAACACGATTAACGCCCTGACGATGATTAGCGCGGCGGACAACGAAACGGTGGTTCTCGGCGGTTTAATTCAGACAACAAATCAGGATTTGACCCGGAAGGTTCCGCTGCTCGGCGATATTCCGGTGGTCGGACGCTTATTCCGGTACGATTACAAGAGGTGCGCCCGTTCCGAGTTGTTAATTATTCTCACGCCGCGGATTGTCCGGGACAAAAGCGATATGGAGGCGATTAAGCAAATTGAAGCGGCGCGGATGAACTGGTGTTTGGCGGGCGTGAGCAAGTTGTACGGCGACATCGGTACATACACGGTGATTGATAAGGAACCCTACACGGGCGACGCTCCGGTAATACATCCCGAAGCGGTAAAGGAAGGGGACCTGAAGCCGTTGAAGGACGTACCGGTTCCGAAGTTGCCCCCGAAACAGCAACAGCAGCAGCCGTTGAAACTCGCCCCGATGCAGCCGCCTGTGCCGCCGAAAAATTGACAAACCGTTATTCCTACTGCGATGAAATTTATACAACTGTTCACGGTCATACTGTTTATTGCCTTTTCCGGCTGTCAATCGCTTGCGTACAAGCAGATGCAGGCGAAAAATCCGATGGCAAAAAACGCCGCCAAGTCGCCCGCCAAAATGGTCGGTGTGTGGAGTTCCTATGCCCAAACAATGCCGGAAGGAAAAGCCGTCCGCGGCGTTGCCGGTCGTGTTCACTTCTACACGGACAGTAACAAAAAGAAGCCCGTCAAAGTTGACGGCAATGTGAATGTGTTCGTCTTCGATGCCGAAGAAAAAGACCCCGCTCACAGCAAACCGCTCCGGGTTTATCAATTCAATGCTGACACACTGGAAAAACATTATTCGTTCAAAAAACCAATCGGACACGGATACGACTTTTTTCTGCCGTTTGACGAACTCGGCGGCGAAGAAAAGAAACTGTGCATTATGACCCGGTTCGACGACGGACTGGACGATAATCTTGTGGTAACACAGCCAATCAATACGATACTGCAAGGCACGAAGCGGGAGATGCCGGAAAGTCCGATGCAGCAATTCTTGACAGAGTACAATGTTCTGAAAAGGGCAAACGAAGAACTGGCAGCGAAGGCAGCGGACAAGCCGATTCAGCAGGTTAATTACGAAAACGAAAAGAACGAAAGAAAGGGACCGGAACGGAAAACCGAAACGATTCAACTGAATGCCGATTTAACGAAGCAACTGGGCGGCGCAAAGTAACGGAATAACCAATAATAACAAGTTGTACTTACAACAGCCGCGGGCGTGTAAGCCCGCGGGTTAGCAATAGCCGTCATCGGCGCAGCACTTCGTTGGCGTGCCGGCTGAAATAACCGCGTAAGTCCGTCGAGTAATTCTCCAAAATCTTCTTGCCGACCCCTTCGTAATCGCCGAGATGATACAACGCTCTGGCAAAGCCAATCTCGGCAAGCGAATCCCGCCGGCTCTTCTCCGCCGTCCCGCCTTTCGGGTCTGCCTTGTCCTGCTCCCGCGCCGCGGTCAAGTCGTGCTGCCAATATCCCGACATTCCGGGCTTGCGCAAGTGTTCCGCAACCGTCTTCGCCGCCGACTTATCACCAATCCACTCCAACGCCAAGGCACAAGCCCGGTGATGCGAAAAATCGTCCTCCGGCTTCAAATCGTTCAGCAACTTGCAAATTACCGGCACGCCCCGTTTATCGTGCGTTCTGCCGAGCATCATAATATACCGGTCTAACTCGCTTGATGCCCAACTGAATTGTCCCATTCCGCGGAAGTTCCAACCCTTGTCCCATGCATCGAAATTCTTCACCTTATCCAAAACGGCATCCGCACCGGTCGGGTCGTTCATACCGGCGAGAACCATTGCATACACGATTTTGTTTTCCGGCGACGCGTTCTGATACGCCTTTTGCAGCAGCGGCTTTGCCTCTTCGGGATGCCAAAGAAGTTGCGCCGAACCCTTGAAACCGTCCGGCAGCGTCTTGATGGCATCCGGCAGTGCCGCCTTGGAATCCTCGTAATTATCCTTGTCCGTCAGAACCCGTTCCGGCAAGTTGCCTATTTCAACAAGGTGTTTCTGCACCGGTTTAATGTCCAACTTCCGCAGCGGCACATTTTCCTTCGCCGCTTTTGCCGCTATGCAGCCCAGAGCGTAGCCCTGATTCTGCAAGTCCGGCTGCATACGGATAATCGGAATTGCGTCCCGATGGCAACTCGTTGCCAATCCGCCGACAAGAATCTTGTCCAAACCCTGCGGCAGCGAACTGCGGTACGGCATATCGCAGAAATGCCCGTCGTGATGAAGGTGTTCAATCTCCATATACGGCGTAACGGTGTAGCCGTGCGTATCAAAGTTGCTCTTACTCTGACAAATAGTATCATCGTAAGTCCGTTTGTTAACTTGGTCGAGAACGGTGAACGAAAAATCGCCGACGATCTGCGGACGTTCCCGCGTGTCCGGTAATTTGCCGAAATCAAACGCCGCAGGGAACTTCTCTTTACCGTAAATAAACAGTTGCGACACGTCTTCAATGTCCGTTTCGTCAACATACATATAATCGGTATTTGTATAAGACGAGCCGAGATTCCGCGGCGGCAGACCGTGTCCTTGCGTCGCGATTTCATTAGCGTTAATGTACTTCATTTCCGCTCCGGCAGCGGCGGCAATACAACCGTTGCCCGTTGCGTCAATCACGGTCTTTGCCAGAACAATGCGGGGACCGCTCGTCGTTGTTATCAATACACCCTTAACCGCCGCTGTACCGTTAACGTTTTCAATCACAGCACCGCTGCCGAGGACACCGTACCAAATATCGGCACCGGCTTCGAGCAGTTTCGACCGCCACCATTGAATCCGCTGTTCGATATTCCACGCGGCTTTTCCGCCTTCGACTTCCTGACAGAATCCGACGCGGTTACCCCAGTAGTACGTTGAAATGGCACCTGCCGTTCCGACACCGCCGAGTTCGTGCAGATATTCCAAAACCAGCGTTTTCGCCCCCTGCCGTCCGGCGGCAATGCCCGCCGGCGCGCCGGTCGTTCCGCCGCCTGTTTGACGTATCCCAGCGGTTCTTTGAACGCTTTAATGTTGCCTTCCGTTTCCTTGATTTCGCCGGAAATGGTTTGCGGTTTCTCTGCCGGTTTGCCCGTCCAGTGAACTGCCGTCAACTGTTCCAACGGCAACTTCTTAACGCTCTTCGCTTCCTCCGCTGCTTTCTTACCGGCAATACGTCCTTCGGCAATGAACTGTGTTGTTGTCAACTTCTTGTCGCCTTGTCCCAGAAAAACGAGCGTGTCCGATGTGAACTGCTGGTCGGAGTCAAACGCTGCTAACCGGATTTGATTTTCGACCGCATTGCGGGCAGCAAACGCCGCCGGACTGTTCGGAGATACTATTGCCGGTTCTGCGGCGATTTCAAACGTGTATCTTATGACCGGATGCACACCGCTCTTCGTCTTCGCCGGATTCGGAAAACCGCTGTAAAACGGTTCGCCGACAGTTTCAACGCTGTACTTTTTCAGCAGCGGATATTTTGCCGTGTCAATGTTTTTCTGCGGTTCGCCGCCGATGACAACGTATTCTGCCCAAACAGCAGTGTTGTCCGCCTTTTCTTTACTGCGGATAATTTTACTTGTATGTACGACCTTCTTCGCCAGAATGGCCTGCGTACCGGCGCGGTTGCTTATCAGTATCCCGTACCGGTTATTGTCTTTGTCAACGAGTTTGCCGACGGCATACGTCCAAATCAGGGACTTCACACCGGCATCTTCCAACGCTTTATCCAGCACCGTTTTGACGTGCATCGGCCGCGGTGCCGGTCGGGTATATTTTTCGCCCGCCGCCGGTTTGTACGTTTCGGCTGCCGGTACCAACTTCTTATCCGGCAGGACAACGATTTCGCCGAGCAGAACACGGGTTGACGCACCGGTCTTTTTCACTTCAATTTTCAGGTATTGTGTTTCTACCGGTTTGTCCAGCGTTAGCATAAATTGGTCGGGAGCGTCCAAAGTCCGTGTATTGCCTTTATCCGCTTCCGCAACTCCGGCGGGCTTCCAGTTCTTGTTATCGGTGCTTGCCGAAACGATAACTTTATCAATCGCAAAATCGTCAATCCGGTAAAAACCGACGAGTCCGACGGCACCGACTTCCTGCGGATGTTTCAGGTCGAGAATTACCGTTGCATCGCCGTCAATCTGGATACTTTCCGACGGCGCGTCAGATGCTTTGCCGTCAATGAGCCGGTCCTTCTGCGGAGTATCGGGATGTTTGGAACTAATCGGTTCGAGAACTTTATAAGTGAACGGAATCTGTTTTTGGGCTTTGAGAATTGCCAACGCTATCGGGGCGGGCTGCCCGCGGTTCGGGTCCGTGAAAATTGCCGCAGCAAGCGGGTCGTCCGTTTTTTCTTCCGGTTCAAGCCAAAGTTGAAGCGTTGCCGTAATGTCCCCGCCGAGGTACGGACGGTCGGTGATGAGCATCGTTTTTGCACCGGCTTTTGCGGATTCGACCGCAGCGGCAACATCGCCGGTCGTCCCGCCGACAATGAGAACATCAACATCGTAAGCAACCGGAAACTTCTGTTCCGCTAATTGAACGTATTTGTCTTGGGCAGACGCGGTGCTGAACAAAAGACAGCACAGGAAGAAAAAGAACAACCGCTGCATAGTTCTTGGGGGTAAGATGAAAGGTCTCCGATCTTCCCTTCCATCTTATTTTGCCCGGCGGCGGTTGTCAACTATGAGGATGTTTTACGCAGTCCGACAGCAAGTTTTTTTCCTAACAAAAGTTTTTTAATTCCGTATAGATGAAAGAGGACATTCATTACCATTACGGAGTTTCCAATGCCCACGACTATTCTTTCCTGATTTGCCG
>JAISJZ010000324.1 GCA_031261125.1 Planctomycetaceae bacterium
CGGACAATCAAGCCCGATTCTTCCAGCGCGGGTATATCCTGCAAAAGTTTATACGCTTGTTTCGGTGTCCACGCTCTCGGTTGATAGACGGTTTGGTCGTCAATCATTTCCTGCACCCAATCGCATTTTTCAGCCGCCGTGTTAATCGGCTGCAATAACCGGAGCAGTGTGTTCTTGTCCCGCGCTGAAGCGTATTGCATCAACGCTTTATTGAGCGGCAACTGCACCGGCTTGTTTGCGGCAAGGTTTTGTCCCGCCTGCATATCGGTATAAGTTGCCATAAAAGCGAACGGTCGGTATTCGTCCCGCTTATTTTCGGCAAGATGAAACGTAACCCGACCGACAGTTCGCCAAAGCGGATTCTGTTTTTGAATCCAGTCGGCTGCTCCTGCCGAATGTTGTTTGATTTGCGAGCGGACATATTTATCGAGTTCCGTCCACCATTCGGTCAGTGCATCGCTGGTCAGATATTCTGCCCCGTTTATCGGCGGTGCGTTGACAAGAAACATCGCGTTATCCCAAAGCGTCGGCGGTTCGAGCGGCGGAACATCGTTGACAACGGTATCGGCATTACCAAGTTGCGGCAGATGACAAAGTTTTGTCAGATAATTTTGAACGACTTGCCGCAGAAAGTCCCAATCGGGCGGCAGAGGTTTGGTTAAATCCGTCGTTGCAAGTTGTAAAAGTCCCTCGGCGTAATTTTCGTATTGAAACTCTTCGCCGAAAAACGGATGACCGGAAGGAAGGATATGAATGGGCGTAAGTGCCGTTGATGACGTGGACATAAAGTTAATACGCAACCGCAAAACAATTTTATGTAGAACAAACGAAGTGTATTATACCTTGGGTGTTCATATTTTTCCATATCTTCCGTTATTTGATTTGGTGGTCATTGACAATACACGCATCAGCAATTTCTTCATACTGATATAACAGTGTGGTTTTATCGCAGATTGCCGGACGTTAGGCAAGTTCGCCCCATTTCGCCCCAGACGGCACCACCTCGTCAGTCCGCCGAGAGCGGCGAATTCAGACCGGACGCAACACACGCCAAACAGGGCGAAAACAGCAGATTTTTACGGGTAAATCCCCAGAACGTTCTCTAAAAAACGTTTCGGCGAAAAACTATGCGCTATGGGACATACTTCTGGCTTTGTTCCCCTCTCTGTTCCCCTTTTTGTGCGCCTTTGCTTGCCTTTCCTTGCACTTCTATGCACTTTGAACCGAGAAAACTTTGCTGACTTTCTGGACGTAAAACCAGAGGGACACCGCAGAAAACACGGGCTTTTCCCGTGTTTTTAAGCGTCAAAAGAAAAATGGGCGGTGAGGGACTTTTCCCCGCTTGCGTCTGACCTTTTATCTCTAGGGAAATTAGCATTTCTGCTAACTCTTACCCCCGCAAAAACTCCCGTATTTATTCCGGCTAACCATACTCCCTGTGCAGAAAAACAACCGGACGTTCCGGGCATTGCTGCGCACAACAAACCGACTGCGCCGGGTAAAAACGCAGCCGGTTCAGACACTTCACAACGAAAGGACGCTTTACAATGAAAAACGAAACTTGTCAAGTCCTTACTGCCGCTGATATTGATAACCGGCTGCGGGAACAGTTTGCTGACGATTATGAAAGTCATCGGTTAATACCGGATTGGCTGGCGGATTACGTTTCCGATGTTCCTGCTAGAGAGGTTGCGGATTGGGAGCGTGCGGTGTTCGGGAAGAGAGCGGGAAGGGAGGAACGGAACACCGAGCGGAACGCAAGGACGACGGAGACGGGGTCTTGGGGGTTCCCGGCTTCGGCGGACTTGCCGTTCTGAACCGGCTCCCGGTGATTTCTGCCCGCTCACTAACAGGGCAGCCACAACGTACCAAAACCAAAGCCCTGTCGAAACAAGTACAAAGTACCCGCAGCATCTCGGCGGTTATGACGGCGGGTGCGAAATCGGGTTTGAAGGGATTTGGGACAACCTCCCTTTTACCGCTTTGAAAGAGCAATTAGAACCGCTCAAAGATGCCGGTGCCGAAAATATGCAGGACATCGAAACCGTCATTGACGGTAAAGCGGTATTTCTCAAGCCGACCGGTGCGAAAGTCGGCGATAACGTCTATTCCTTCATCTTTGTTTTCAACGGGATAACATTCTTTGTCCACCGCAATCCGAAGGGCGGAATACAGCCTGTCCGGGTACGGTACGGCACTGCGCCGTTGATTCAATACGGACTGTTTGCGGTTCATAAAGCCGTCTTGGATTTTCTGTCCTCTATCGGGTTCACGGTAACGAAAGAGAAAATCTCCCGGCTTGATATGCAGGTGATGGTTGAACAGGAAGCGTCTGATTTCTTTGATTTGGTCGGCACCGGTCACGTCGTGAAACGGGCAACGAAATGGAATCTGCACGGCAAGTCGGACGGCATACAAACTTATACCCTCGGTTCTATAGGCAACGGCATAGAGTTATGTATCTACGATAAAAAGGAAGAGTTATGGGAGTGTAGTGTGAAAGACCCGGTTAAGTTCAAATTGATGATTGAACATTGTATCGGGGAGGAGAGTTTTCTTTCTGACCGTCCGCTGACGCGTGTCGAGTTCCGTCTTCGGCGGGATACCCTGCGCCGGTTGAGCTTTGATACGGTAGCAGATTTACAGAACAACGAGCGGGGTCTTGCGGACTGGCTGACTTCAAACTGGTTCCGCTTGTTGAAAGAGCCGAAGGTACGGGGACACGAAAACACGGCAGAACTTCATCCGTTATGGTTGGAAGTGCGGTCGGCATTTTTTAGGTGGTTCAGCGGTTCGGCGAATGATGAGCCGGTAAAGTGGCATAACCCGGAACTGGTATCGTGCGACCCAACGGCGTTGGAAAAGCAAGCGGCGGGCTGTTTGGCGAATGCGGCGGCGTTACGGTTCGGCAAGCAAGAGAACAAGGAACAGGCGGTCGGTATTTTCCGTATGCTGTTGGATCATTATGCGTCGGTGATGTTTGACAAGGTGAATGAAATTGCGAACCGGGTGCTTGTGATGTCGGGTGTTCAGCTTGGCGTTTCGGGGGCAGGGGATAGCGGCGGCGGTTCCTTAGAACGGTTCCTGCGTCATCGTCCGCCGTTGGCATTGCAACGGCAGTGATTTCCTTTTCCGTTTCCCCTTTCCCATCCCGCCGCCCTTCGCCGGTACGGAGAAAACGGCGTTAAGAAATTGCCGGCATACTGCAAGTGCCGGCTTGAAAAAAATCTCCGGTGCGGTTTGCCCCTTGCCCGCAGTTAATGATTTT
>JAISJZ010000340.1 GCA_031261125.1 Planctomycetaceae bacterium
AGGTCGTCTCAAAAAGTCCATTGATGGTCGATTTGACCTTACGGCTCTGGAACGCGTTGACAATACCCGACGTCTTCAAGCAGTATCAACAGAAATTTATGACTATCTTTAGGTGAACATTCCCCCAGAGAGTTTATGACAGCCGCTCAATCGCCCCAACCGGCAAACCCGTTGCGTCGGCAATGTCTGAAACGCTCATCCCCTTCCGCTTCAGATTACGGGCAACAGAGGCGAGTCCCTCGGCACGCCCTTCGGCGAGTCCCTTGGCACGTCCCTTTGCTTCGCCTTCCGTCAGTCCTTCGAGACGCGCGGTTTCGAGAACATTACGGTTATCCCGATATATCATTAAATCTCTCTGATACGCCTCTTGAACCGCCGGCGGATATTTCAAATACTCCGCTGTGTTAAACGCCTTTTCAAAGACCGGTTCACGGAGAATCGCCGGAATGTCATCGAACGATTCCAGATTTTTCAGAAAAAACAACCACTTGTCCTTTTGCGTTACAAGTTCGGGTTCCTGCAACCGAAAGAGCGGCATTTGCAAAAAAATCATCTTGAGCGTTTCCAAAAACGGGTCGCCGTCCTGGTCTTTCAACGTTACAACACGGTACAATTTTCGCCGCTCCTCGTGTTCGTCATACTCAAAATCCAAGACCGCAACAAGAAACACCGGATTAAGACGAAAATTCCAATCGCCCTTCTGCGCCTGCCACTGAATGGGAAACGAGGAATAGAACAACGCCCTGTCCTTGAAATATAGTTGTTTCGCCTTTTGCATTTCGACGGTGAACGATTCGTTGTGTCCGCCGACACAGGCAATATCGAAAATGGCTTTGCGGTCAACAATGTTATCCGGCAACTGTTCGGAATTACGAAACGTCAGGTCGGCAACACGGTTCTCCGCCGGCAGCACGGCATTGAGAAAATCAATGAGTAAGTCCTTGTTTGCCTCTTCACCGAAGAGTTTTTTGAAACCAAAATCGGTATAAGGATTGATATATCTTGACGGCATAGTAACCTCTCTTCGTTTTTTTCATTCTACCACGACGGACGCTCTTGGCAAGCAACGCCCCGGAAACGTCGGCACCGTAAAATGTAAAACCGCCGCAAAAATTAAACACATAACCTCGTGAACGCCAGAGCGTTTTCAATACTCCACTTTTCCCGAATGATGCGTTGCGCATTTGCCGACATTTCTTTCCGTTTCTCTTCATCCGCAAGCAACTTTTCGATTTTGTCCGCCAAGTCAACAGGATTCTCCGGTTCAAACAGCACACACGCCCCGGACTGCTCTGCGATTTCAGGAAACGCACCGCGGTTCGGAAACAAACACGGAACGCCTGCCGCAAACGCTTCCAAAACGAACAAGCCGAACGGTTCGTTCAGCCGCGACGGCACCGAAAACAACGTCAGCGATTCGAGAAACCTGATTTTCTCTTCACGGGACAAATTGGGAAAAACATCGGCTTGTGTTTCCAACGCTTCGTAACCGAGTTTATCGTTCTGCTGTTGCAGAAACGGGGCATCGTGTTTGGAATAACCGCCGCCGATTTTGAGTTTCGGATAAAAATTCCTGCGCCTTCGGACTTCAACAAACGCATCAATGAGCGTATCGAGACCTTTGCTGTACGTCATCCGGGCGAAGAAACCGATGTGAGCGGCAGCACTTGTGCCGCCGGAGAAACGGACTGTTGCGTTCTGATTATATCCGTCTGTGTTGATGCCCGGCGGGAGAATTTTAATGTCAGGCGGGACAATCTCCGCCGCTGACCGCAGCCGTTCCGTCATAAAGTTTGCGTAAAACCGGCTCGGTGCCGTAACGATGTCAACGTCCGCCAGATGTTCCGCAACCAATTTCCACGCTTCGGATTGGAACGGTTCATACAAGTTATCAAGAAACGAGTCCTCGCCGCTTAACATACAAACGGTTTTCGCCCCGGTTTCCTTTTTGACGGCGTTGTTCATACCCAGAAGCAACGCGTTGGAAAACACCGCAACATCCGGCTGTTCCGCTTTGAGAAAGTTGCACAGTTCATCAAGTTCCTGCTTTTGATAACCGTGTTCGCCTTTCAACATCGACACGGTCAGTTCACCCGTTAAAGAGTTGCCGGCGGTTTTCGGCGGGTCAATTTGTTTCAACAGCAGCCGGGAATCAAGTAACCGGCGGACGAAAGACGGAACGTATTTGTATCCCGGCAATTTTTGAGCGAGATAAACGTTCACGCCGCCGAAAAAAACCGGAACATTATCATCCGCCGGCGAAGTCAGCGGTTCTTTCCCGTCCAGCGTCGGCGGCAGATACAGCGGGACCGTAACGACATCGTGTCCTTGCCGGCGAAGTTCGGCGGCAAGAGCATTGTCGCGGAGGCAATTTCCGCAGTATTGTTTGCCTGCGCCGGGCGAGAGGTAAATCATTTTCATCGGAATACAGGCGCATTCTATTCTACCGGCAATCCGGTGTCAAACGCAGCACAGCGTAATTTTCCGTTGAACGGAACCCGGCTTATGATTTTTACCGTTTGCGGTATTGCTGAACGATTTTTTTAATTCTATCCGGTCGGAAAAACCTTCGTGCCTTTATGTTGTCATCACCGGAAGCCGCCGACGAAATAGACACCGTACCAATCAAAAAAATACGCTCGCTGATTTTTTGCCGAAGAGATGTCCCTCTTATGTCTTCGTGAAATAATTCCGTTTCAAAGCGGCTTAATAACCCTCCGCGGTAGATGGTGCGTTTGTCGGTAATCGTAAGTGTCGTACATAAAGCACCGAGCCAGAGCCGAAAAATAATCAAAGCCCCCAATAAAATCATCATTCCTGCAACCGCTGCATCATCATCCGCCACTCCATCGCTGCCAACCACACTGACTCCCAAAACAATCAAGAGGACACTTGCACAAAACAGAAAAGGATGCCCCAGTATCCAAGCGGGATGTCCGCGAAAGACAATCTGTTCATCATCGGGTAAATTCATTTTAACTCGCTTGCAAAAGGGGAATGGAATGAAAAAACGCGAAAAAGCCGGTTACTCCGCTTCTTCTATGCGGTCTTGCGGCTCATCCTGCGCACTTGTATCTGCTTCCTCTTCTTTCATCGGCTCATCCGTTGATGGATTCGGAGATGTGTGTTTTTTCCGTCGTGAACGATCCAAAAAATATAGACCGATACAGAAACCACCTAGTCGAACGAGTTCTGTATATGAGGATAAAACTAAGGATAAAACTATAACATCAGCCTTGGTGATAGCAATATTACCAGTATTGACGATAGTAGTAATATCTGCTGGGTTTAGGTCTGGTTTTGGTACTAGCATCACGCATCCACAACCGTTTAACCAAACAAGCAAGCCACGCCAAAGAGATTTTCCTATCGTAATTCCGACATTCCGCTGTTTTCTATCCAACCAACACATAGGGGTGGATGGCATTATTTAGGCCAAAAAAGTGTTTGAATAAGGTATAAACGTCCGAAAGGTTGAGGGTTAAAATTGCCTTGACCGACCATCGGTCAGGGAGTAAAATATTTCCGTTC
>JAISJZ010000374.1 GCA_031261125.1 Planctomycetaceae bacterium
GGTGTAAGTTGCTGTTAGCGGCGTTTGCTCTTTGTGCGGAACAAGTTCCGCTGCTAACTGATTCATCAGGTACAGAGCGGTGAACAAACCGCCGCTGCCGCGCGGCGATTGAAAGTGAAACGTTGGGTCAGGATTTTGTACTTCGCCTTTCTTTGCCGCATAAGCATCCCAATAACCGCTGCCCGTCGGCAAAGAATACCTGATACCGTTGGTGTCCGGTTCAAACGAGTACGTTTCGGAGCGGTTCTTGATTTTACCTTTCAACGGCGGCAGTGCCGACCGGCTGAATGTTTTCAATACCCGCTCTTTTTCAATTTTGTTAAAATAAAAATTGGCGTATCCCCGCTGTTTTTCGTAAAACGGTTTGACGCTCTCCGGGATGAAATGTTCCTTTTGCAGCACTTTGACCATTTGTCCGTCGGGACCCGGCACCTCGACTTCTTTATATCCTTTCGGTACCTCATCTTTTCCTTCTTCCTTCTTCCCTTTTCCTTCTTCCCTGCGTTTCATTTCGTCCATTATTTTTTTCAATTCCGGCGGGACAATCGGCGGTTCAATCATCTTTTGCGTCATTTCGATAAGTTCCGCCTCGCTGTGCGCTGCTGCCAGCCGGATGAACAATTCAAACCGTCCGTCCTCTTTGCCGCGGATAGTAACGGGAAGCCGCCAATTTGCCGGAAAGATGCCGATGCGGTTCTTGAACGTGTTCGCCGTATCTACCGGCTTACCGGCAAAACGCAGCAGTTCATCGTTGTACCGCAAGCCGCTGCGGTACGCGTCCGACGTGCCGAGAACATCGTCAAACAGCACCCTGTCTTCTTTGTCGGTGGAAACTACGGCGTTCATTGTCGCGTGGTCAACGATTCGCCCGCTTTTCAAATCGCCCAGAAAGTACCGGACCTGATTACTGGAAACCGCGTAACCGATGCCGACGTTGACCCGTCCGCGTTTTTCAAACGAACAGCGGCCGACGATGCCGATGAGTTCGCCTTTATCGTTAAACAGCGGACCGCCGGAATTGCCCGGATTAACGGCGGCATCCGTTTGAAGACAATCGGTGTATTCCAAAAACTGCCCCGACGGAAACTGATACCGGTGAACGCCGCTGATAATTCCCTGCGAGACGCACGGCTTGTAATCAACCGCCAAGAGAAACGGATTGCCCATCACGAGTGCCGTATCGCCGACATTTACCGCATCGCTGTCGGCAATTTTCGCGAACGGAAAATCGCTGCGTCCCATCAGTTTAATCAGCGCAATATCGCCAACGGGGTCGAGACCTACAACAACGGAATCGTAGAGGACACCATCGGACATCGCGCATTTCATTGCCGGTCCGCAGGGCTGAACAACGTGAAAATTAGTAACGGCATAACCGTCCGGCGAAATGACAACGCCGCTTCCGCCGCCGGCTTGGTCATCAACCGAAGCGGGAAAAACGGCGACCGTTGCCTGCATTGCCGATTCGATAACGCTGTCATCGGCGGCAAATATACTGACGGCGCAGAACAGAAAGGGGAACAGAACAAAAAAAATCGGCGTTTTCATAGACACCGATTATAAGAAATCCCCGTTGACAAGCAACGGGGCTGAATGTTTGAGAAAAAATAATCAATTCGGAGAGAGTGTCTGCTGCTGTTCGACAACCGGCGGCTCTTCATCGTTCAGAAGTCCCTGCGGTTTTTCTTCTTCCCGCGTTTTCTCTTCCTCTTCCTTCCTGTTGTCCCGGTCTTCCCGCTTGTTCACCGCTGTTGACTCCTCATTCATTCTTGCCAGTTCCGCCGACACCCCCTTCGGATTCACCGCCTTGTTCACGTTGCAAATATCCTGCGCACACGCACAAGGATTCCGGTTGCACAATTTACAGGTATAAGCATAGGGAACCTGACCGGCATAGCCGGGATTCGCACAGTCGCACGGGTCTTTATGACACAACGGACACGACCAGCGGAATGTGTAAGGACGTGCATAACCGGTAAACAGCGACGGATTCCAATGCGGACGGTAATACGGTGCCGGATTGTAATACACCGGAAACTTTCTCGCTCCGTTGTTCCATTCATCCAAAATCGGACGAGGAATCCGGGACAACAGCCGCGGTTCCTTGTACGGATTAAACTGTCCGTGAATGTCCCAGCCGTCGTCGGCGTGTTCACACGGGTCGGAACGGTGTTCTCTGCACGCATCGCACGTTCCGCACGGTTCATCGCCTGCCGTCAAATCACAGTTATTACCCATATTCATCCCGCGGGGCTGAACACAGTGCCGGCACAGCGTTTTTTCGCAGGGAAAACCCGTTTGACACATTTTGCACCATTTTTCGCACGGTCGGTTGTTTTTACACCCTTCGCATTTACCGCAGCGTTTCACAATGCACGGCGTTGCCGGGTCGTTTTCACACAACGGACATTTACGGTCTTTTGCCTCGGAAAATCCCTCAATTTCGTCGCACTGACACTGCTCTTCATAAAGCCGCCGCTGTATTTCCGCTTCGGAAACGCCGGCGTAACGGTCAGGATGCTGATGCCGGTTCACCACCACCGGTGCCTTTCCCTGAATGAGGTATGGAGCGGTACCGACAGTTCGCGGGTCGGGATAATCAAACGGCACCGGGTCCGCCTGAACGTACCGGCACGCCGACGTGAATAGAAGTGCTAAAATAAAGATTTGACGGAACATCGGGCAACTCCTGAATTCAAGGGAGGTCTTTACCTTATCGGATAAGATAGGTTATGATTTTCACCTCGGCTGCGTTTTCAGACGGTTTTTCCTGCTGCCGGTTCCCGTTTTCCGATACAAACGGTATAACCCGCACAAATTTCCCGTTCACGGCATTACCAGTGTTTCCGTTTTAATCGAGAGGGATTCCCGTTCCGGGATGTTCGTTTGAATACGGATAAAATCCGACAACAGCGTTTCGGTCGTTACGTCCTTTGCGGTGAACAGAACAGAAAGAATCTGTATCGGGCTTTCCTGTTTGGAAAATGTGAATTTGAACCGCTTGTCCGGCGAATCAACCGCCGATATTTTGAACGGCGAACTGTTCCGTATCACGATGTTTTTCGCAACCGAATCGCCTTGTGCCAAAACGCCGGTCATAAACAGCGGCGGTACAATCCGCAGCGAAGCGGCAACAACACCCTGCACCGGCAGTTCAATTTCTGCCGGTTCGTTCGTTCCGGGTTTAACTTCGTTCGTTGCAAACCGCAAAATATCCTTAATATATCCGACCGGTGCATCCTCTTTTAGTTTCACCGTGATTTGATACACAACATCGCCGTAAGAACGTTTCACTTCGTCTGCTCTTGCATAGATGAACGGATTGTGCCGGTCAATTTTTGTTAATGTCCAATCGTTCCGGCCCGTGTAATGCAGTTCAACGTTCCCCAGTGCTGTTTGTCCTTGCGGCACAGAACCGAATTGAACGCTGCCGGGCGTGAGAACGACATCAGAACGGATATAGCCGCTTACGGTTAGTTGTACTGTTTCCCGCAGAAGTTGAGTGTTGACGGTTGTTTCCACGTCAACGGTGAGTGTTGCCCCCCGCTGCCCCAGATATTGTCCGTTGGTGTTTAACTTCGCAAGGACTGCCCCTTTTTCGCCGGATTTCAGAATTTCTTTTGTCCGCGACGGTATTGTACAGCCGCAGGACGAATACACGCCCAAGATGCGGATGTCCTGTACATACACGTTTTCTATGCCGAAGGCATAGACCGCTTCGCTGCCGAGGGCAACGGTGCCGAAGTCGTGTTTATTGACTGTAAACAAGCCGTCGCCCCAAGAACCGCCGAACGCCGGACCGGAAAGAAAACAGAAAATCAGTACGTTAATAATGAGCGGTTTCATTACCATAATTTCCACCAAGGTTTTTCAATCCGGCTGACCGGTGCCGGTCTTGGTTCCGGTTTCGGACGCTGTCCGTGATTTGTCCGCCGGGCTTCGAGGAGTTCCATTGCTTGCGTCCGCAGCGGGTCTTCCATTCCGACAATTTGTACCCGTGAAGCCGGATGGGCGAACAGAGCGTCGGAGAATCCCAGCCGGCGGGAAACCCGCATCACGCCGTCTCCGAGCATTTCCGAAGTGCTGATACCGGCTT
>JAISJZ010000225.1 GCA_031261125.1 Planctomycetaceae bacterium
ACCGGTATTTCCCGTGAAAGGGCATCGAATCGTTTGGCTTCTTCTTCCCGGTATTTGTCTTGTTCTGCTGGTTCAAGTTTTTGATACTCTGCGACCGAAATGGATTCCAGTTTCGGCGACTTCGATAAAACAACAGTATATTCCCCTGCCGGAATTCCTTCACTCTGCCATTTCAGGCGGTTTGTGTGAATCTTCGCGACCCCGGAAGAGTCCGTTGTACCGGACGAAGCCCACATTGAACCGGCAACGTCAGAACCAAGAATAACATTCGCCCCGACAATGGGGGTTGCTTCCTTTTTGACGGTAATTTTACACGGAAACAATTTCGGTACATCGGACGGTTTGCCGTTGCAGCCGAAAAGGAATAACAAAATAAAAACGGGGAACAGATTTTTCATAATGAAATAGAAAAGAAGGGGCAACCACCCCGCCGACAAGCGGCGGGGCTAAATAGAAACGATGGGGGGCTAACCACAAACCCTATAACGCTTTCGATTCTCCGCCGCCGCGGGTTCCTAATGCTCCCCAAACACCGAACGGCGATTCACCAATTACACCTTTGACGGCTTGGGAACTCAATGTTACTCCGTTAGAAACAGCGTTAATGGTTTCGGAAACAAAGCGCACCGCATCATCGCCGAAGCAAACATTCACGCCGCCCGGATGATAACTGTTCGCAGAAACGTGAACGTAATCTGATGCCGCCGCGTTATTGAAACACGAAGGCGAATTCGGCGGAAGAATCGAATAATAACCGGTATAAGAGGGATAAGCATCGACCCACCGACCGCCGATTTGACTTTTCACCGGGTCGGCAATTCCCCCGGAACTGCGTTTGGCAAGGCAGGCACTGGCGTGACCTACTGCTTCCGTCGAAGCCGTCATAGCAACGCCGCCTTGGACGGAGTAAATGGTATCGCCCCAGTTTGAAGTAACACCGGCTTCGGAGATAATCATCGTATTGCTGGTTCCGTCCGTCAGGGATTCGATACCGACGATTTCATAAAGTCCGTTTCCTAAAACTCCGCGCACCGGAAAAGGATAGGTACTGTTATCCGGTCTCATATTTTCATAGTTATAGTAAATCGTATCACCGAGGCAGCCGCGGTAATTGGTTGCCGCCATCACTCCGTTCCCCGGTACAACCCCGCCGACGGAATCGGAAGGACAAACAAAAGCACTGATGGGTCCTTTGTCGGGACTCTGATAAGTTCCCACCCAAGCGGTCATTGAACCGGAGTAGGAAAACGTGTCGTTTGTTTGAAGGGCAATGCTGACCCCCCAACCGCCGTCGTTATTGCTTCCCATCGCCCGATCAACACACCACAACCTAAAGATTTCATACCGAGGTGTTTCTTCCATAAAAGGAAGAACGGCGGCTCCCCAACTGACTCTGCCGCGGTTATGCCAGATATTGCGGTTACTTTGCATCGCCGCGTAGTTGTCTTTTCCAATGGGTTTAAGCACATCTGCACAGAGTTCTTTCTGGCAGCACGCGGACGGGAAATGTCCGTAAGTGTCGTGCATATTGTGCCAAGAAAGACCGAGTTGCTTGAGTTTGTTGGTACACTGCATTCTTCTTGCCGCCTCACGGGCGGCTTGAACAGCCGGCAGGAGCAAGGCGATGAGAACGCCGATAATGGCGATAACGACAAGAAGTTCGACAAGGGTGAAACCGAAATAACGCAAATCACCGTTACGCAAACTGACGCTTGCGTCGCTGTTTGCGTTTTTGCGCAGATTACCACCCCCCCCCAGTTTAACATTTGTTAATTCGTTCATCGTAATTCTCCTTTCATACTGTTGTTTAAGGAACAATCCCTAATGGCACCACGAACCCTGCATTCTCTATCAAAGTTGCCGATTTGTCAAGAGGGGACTTCTGACAACTTGGCGAAATTCTGATTTCCCGTTCGTGTTTGTTGCACTTACTCCCTACAAGTATCTGTTTTTCTGTTCAACCCTTGCCAAAACAAAAAAGCACGCTCCCTTTCGGAAACGTGCTTTTTTTAATATAAAATGGAGTGAAAAAACGGCAGGTCAATGAGGACCGTCTCCATACTTATAGTGCAGTTCAGTGAAAATTGACTGCGTTTCTAAGTATCCTTAGAAAGGAGGTGATCCAGCAGCAGGTTCCCCTACGGCTACCTTGTTACGACTTAGTCCCAATCACGGAGTTCATCTTCGGCACTTAGTTCCTAATGGTTACATCGGCGACTTCGGATGCCCCCCACTTTCGTGGCTTGACGGGCGGTGTGTACAAGGCTCAGGAACACATTCACCGCGGTATTCTGACCCGCGATTACTAGCGAATCCGACTTCATGGAGTCGAATTGCAGACTCCAATCCGAACTGGGGTACATTTTTTAGGTTTTGCTCAACCTCACGGTGTTGCATCCTTTTGTGTGTACCATTGTAGGACGTGTGCAGCCCCAGGCATAAGGGCCATGAGGACTTGACGTCATCCCCACCTTCCTCCGCATTAACTTAGGCAGTCTCACTAGAGTCCCCGACATTACTCGCTGGCAACTAGTGATAGGGGTTTCGCTCGTTAAGGGACTTAACCCGACATCTCACGACACGAGCTGACGACAGCCATGCAGCACCTGTGCATATTTCACTCTTGCGAGTAACAAACACCCTTTCAGGGCAGGTATCTATGCATGTCAAGCCTGGGATAAGGTTCTTCGCGTAGCCTCGAATTAAGCCACATCCTCCTCCGCTTGTGTGAGCCCCCGTCAATTCCTTTGAGTTTCAGCCTTGCGACCATACTCCCCAGGCGGAGCACTTATCAATTTCTCTACGACCAAGGGGCTATGGAGTACCCCTCGACCAAGTGCTCAGCGTTTACAGTCAGGACTACCGGAGTATCTAATTCCGTTCGCTACCCTGACTTTCGTGCCTCAGCGTCAGAAAATGCCCAGTAACCTGCCTACGCCATCGGTGTTCCTTGCGATATCAAAGCATTTCACCGCTCCACCGCAAGTTCCGGTTACCCCTACATCCCTCTAGTCCGACAGTTCAGAGCGCAATTCCATAGTTGAGCTATGGGATTTCACACCCTGCTTACCAAACCGCCTACGCACCCTTTAAGCCCAGTGATTCCGAATAACGTTTGGACAGTTCGTCTTACCGCGGCTGCTGGCACGAACTTAGCCCGTCCTTACTTTGAAGATAGGTCAAATATAGGAGAGAACCCCTATACATTTCCTCCCAACTTACAGTGCTTTACAATCCGAAGACCTTCATCACACACGCGGCGTCGCTCGGTCAAACTTTCGTTCATTGCCGAAGATTCTCGACTGCAGCCACCCGTAGGTGTCTGGACAGTGTCTCAGTTCCAGTGTTCGAGGTCACGCTCTCACGCCTCGTACCCATCATCGTCTTGGTGGTCTATTACACCGCCAACTAACTAATAGGAGTTCGACTCATCCAAAGGCGGAATCGCACCTTTGAACCGGAGTTATTATCGCGTATTACCGGCAGTTTCCCGCCGCTATCCGCGTCCTTTGGGCAGATAATCGAACTATTCCTAACCCTTTCGCCGCTGGGTATTGCTACCCCGCACGACTTGCATGCCTAATCCACGCCGCCAACGTTCATTCTGAGCCAGGATCAAACCCTTCAATTTTATATCGTTATAGCGTCTTATAAATAAAACGGCTAAAATCGAAATTGTTGAGATTTCTCTCTGGTTGCCCTTTTCGAGGTCGTCCCGAAAAAGGACTTTGTTATTCATTCACCAATCCTCATTGGTTTTGTTGGGTTCACAATAAAAATTCGTCTTGTACAAATTCTTTGTAAACAGTTAACAGCAACGTTGTATGCCGTTAACCTACCGTTTCTACACTACCAAATTATCAAAGAACAGGTTTCAGGTTCAACCGCTTGGGCTTTCCCCCGACAACAGGGACGATTGTATCACAACCTTTCTTGTCGTCAACTGCCCCCCTGCCAAAAAAATATTTTTTCAGAAGGACAATTTTTCTTGCAGTTACTTCATTTTCACTTCCGCACCGCAAGTGTGTGGAAAGTATAACCGGTAACAAAAATCGGTCAAGAGAGGGGGGATTGAATTACGGATTTTTTACAGGATAATAACAGAAAGTATCCTTTATTCCATTATCCCTTCCTGATGTTTTCTCTTGAAATAGCCGGTGCCGACCAACCGGCGGTTCCTCCCAAAGTTGCGATGCTCGATTTCGACGGCACAATTACCGTCATTCGGGAGGGCTGGCAAACAATGCTGCTGACGCTCTTTCTTGAACTGCTGCGGGAAACACCAAGGGGCAAGCAGGTTTCCGCAACGGAAATCGAACAAGCGGCACGCAGGGGTATCGAATCGAACATCGGAAAGAAACCGATTTACCAATGTTTTACACTTTCAGAGTTAATCCGGCAATTCGGCGGCACGCCGCTGTCGGCAGAACAATACAACGAGGAATGTGAACGCCGGCTGAATAAAAAAGTGCTGCCCCGAATGGAATACCTGCATCGCGGCGGCGACCCTGCGGAGTTAATGATCCCCGGCACGCTGCCGCTGCTGTCGATGCTGAAAAGACACCGCGTCAAATTGTACCTCGTCAGCGGAACGGAAGACGATATTCTTAAAAGTGATGCGAAACTGTTAGGGATTACGGACTATTTTGACGGCGGCTTATTCGGTTCGCTGCCCGACCCGGAGGCGTTTTCCAAGGCAAAAATCGTTTCAAGCATATTGCGGGACAATCCGGTGCGGGGCGAAGAGTTGCTCGGTATCGGTGACGGTCGCACCGAAACGGTTGATGTCAAAAACGTCGGCGGGTTCACGATTGGTGTCGCGTCCGATGAGGAAAAACGGCAGGGCGTTGATGCTTGGAAACGGGAACAGTTGCTCCGCGCCGGTGCCGATTGGATTATTCCCGATTATACCGATATTGAACACATTGAGCAAAAACTGTTTCCAAATTGAAAAGCAGTGCCGCGGATTGCTTGCAAACCGCCGAAAAATGAGTAGAATGGCGGATAAAACTTTCCCTCCTTTTGTCCGTATTTGTTCCTTCGTCTCATTGGTCTTAATCACCGCACGGCACCGCTCGACGTCCGGGAAACATTAGCGTTTTCACCGGCACAGGTTTCTGTTGCGCTGAACGGTTTTGAACAACACCCGGAAAACGCCGAACGTGAAGCGGTACTTCTCTCGACGTGTAATCGTACCGAGTTCTATGTTGCAAGCGAAACCGCAGAACTGCCGCCGCCGGAACAGTTATTGAAATTTTTATTGGAACAGAAGTCCTTAAATCCGCTGTCAACTATTGACTATCAACTATCAACTATCTTCACATTTGACGATACCGATGCCGTCGAACATCTTTTTTCTGTTGCCGCCGGTTTGGATAGTATGGTTCTCGGCGACACCCAGATTGCGTCGCAAATCCAAACAGCATACGAATTAGCGGCAAAAGCCGAAATGGTCGGCAGTATCACCAATTTGCTGTTTCAAACCGCGGCAGCAACGGCAAGAGAAGTTGCCGCAAACACAGAACTGTACCGGCACCGTGTCAGTATTCCGAGCATCGCTGTTGTCGATTTTGCGCAGCAAATCTTCGAACGGTTTGACGATAAGCAAATTTTTGTGTTCGGTGCCGGCGAAATGGGACGGGAAACATTGCAATACCTGACCGAACGCGGAGCGAAGAATATCACAGTTCTGAACCGGCATCGGCAGCGGGCGGAACGGCTTGCCGCCGAATTTAACGGACACGCCGCTGATTGGGAGCAGCGTTTGGAACGAATGGTTACGGCGGACATTATCGTTTCAGCAACCGGTGCGGACGAACCGGTGATAACGTTGAACGATTACAAGAAGATTGAACCGCGGCGGAAAGGTAAAACACTGTTCGTTCTCGACCTCGCTGTACCGCGGGATTTTGAACCGGACATCGCGGCGTGTTCCGGCGTGTATCTTTACACATTAGACGATTTACAAGATATGTGCAGCCGGAACCGGGAAAAGCGGGATAAGGAAATTCCGAAGGCGAAAAACATTGTTGCGAAAAACGTAAAGCAATTTATTCGGGACAACAATCATCGGCAGGGTTCCGAAGTGATTCAGCAGTTGCGGCAGCGGTTGACGAAAATCAAAGAGAACGAATTGAACCGGCTGTTTAACAAGTTGCCGGATGTTAACGGAAGAGAACGCGGCGAAATTCAGTATGCGTTTGACCGGCTTGTGAACAAATTTCTGCATCCGCCACTGGAATCATTGCGGGACGAATCAAAAAACGGTGTCCCGCGGAAATTGCTTGATGCGTTAGCCCGGCTGTTCCAACTTGGGAAATGAACCGGCAGTGCTAAACGAATTCCGGCACAACCCGCTTCGGGACAACACCGTTTTCGTAAGCCCGTTTCAGTAACTCGTTGACGGCTTTGCGTCCGCGGTCGCCGAAGTCCAGCGTCCAATCATTGACATACATTCCGACAAACTTATCCGCATCATTCCGCTGCAAACCGCGCCCGAACTGCAAAGCATAATCCAGCGCATCGTCCCGATGGTCCAGCGAATACTGAATACTCTCTTTCAGCAGGCGGACAACATCGGACTGCGTCTGCCAGGGCAAATCACGGCGGACGGCGTTCGCACCAAGCGGCAACGGCAGTTCCGTTTGTTCCATCCACCAAACACCGAGGTCAACGACAAGGTGCAGCCCTTCCCGCTCAAACGTTAACTGCCCTTCGTGAATAATCAGCCCTGCATCGTACTCACCGGCTTTCACCGCATCGAGAATCTTGTCAAACGGTACGGTCATAAACTCAACATTTTTAACGGCATTGACGGCAAGGTATAGTTTCAACGTCAAAAACGCCGTTGTCAGTTCGCCCGGAATTGCAATGCGGCTTTTAGCGGCGGGACTTTTTCCGCCGGACGGGGTTTTCGACACAAGAATCGGTCCGTAGTGGTCGCCCATTGACGCACCGCAGTTGCATAACGCATAGACATCGTTCAAATAAGCGTAAGCGTGAACGCTGATTGCCGTCAATTCCAATTCGCCGTGAAATGCCCGGCGGTTCAATGTTTCAATATCAACGAGTTCGTGAACGAATTGATATTGTCCGGTGTCGATTTTCCCTTTGGCAAGGGCGTAGAACATAAAAGCGTCGTCCGAATCGGGACTATGTCCCACGCGAATCAGTTGTTGAGGCATCGAAAAGAAAGGGTTACTGATAAGGGATAATCGCCCATTATACAACGAAACCGCAAGAATACCAGACCGATTTTGCGCACAAAAAAGTCCGGGCGACTATTTAATGAAAAAATCATCGCGCCGGACCCATCCCCCCCGGGAAAAACTCGTGATTTGCAATCGAGGACTCCTGCCCCGTAGGTTAGGGTATCGGTTATCACAGAGCGGGACTTTGCAATTATTTTGGATTTTTGCGATTTTTTTACAGGGAGGAAGGGAAGGTAGGGAAATTTGCCGTTAAATTTTCTTTTCGTTAACCAATTTAGTGAAATGCTCAAACGAGCGGTCATACGTCTTTTCGGCATCTTTCGGAAAACAGCAGCCCGGCAGTTGCCGCATCGACAAATGGTACCGGATACAATCGCAACACACGCCCCGCTTGCTGCAACCGGTGTAAGTACAAGCACAATTCTTCGAGTTTTTTTCGACTTTGCATTCCATCGGAGCAATAACGCCGCTGAAACAGCGGCTAAACGGGGGTAATAACGATTTCAATCCGGTCGTTTTTGCTGCGTCTCTCGGCAGTGCCGCTGTCAGCAATCGGCTTACTCGCACCGAACGAACTGGTCTTAATTTTCGCCGGCTCCCACCGTAGCGATTTGACGAAATAATCCATTACCGCCAACGCTTTCGCCGACGAAACATCATACGACTGCGTCGCATTGGCGGGGTCAGTCGATTTTCGGTCGGTATGCCCTTCGATTTCCAGCGAAGCACTCGGATTGCCCGCCCTGATTTCACCGGCAATTTTACGCAGCGTTTCCTCGGCTGCCGGATTGAACTTATCGGGAGCCGCCGTGAACAATACCGAATCAGGAACCACGATGCGGATATGTTTCTCGTCCGATGAAAGCGAAACGCCCGGTATGTTCAACACCGGCAGTTTCAGCGTTGCGGCAGGTTCTTTCACCGGTACCGGCGGCGGAACGGCTTTCGTCTCGTTTGCCCGTTTCGCTTCCGCTAATTGTTTTTCCAACTCGGCAATCCGTTTGTTCAGTTTTTCGGTTTCCGGGTTCGGTTTCAACGTTTCAACTTTTATGATTTCCGTCTTTGCTGTCGGAATCGTCGGAGCGGTTTCTTTCGGAGAAACGGTCGTTATCATCGGCATCGGCGGACGGTATGCGGTTACCGTTTCCGGCGGAGCGGCACCGCGGACTGTTTGCGGGGCAACGGTTTGAACGTTAGGAATCGGTTGAGAATTAGTAATCGGCGGAGAATCGTCAATCGCGTTGACGGGTTTCCGGTTTTGCGGCAAACGGCAGCCGGTCAAGAGCAATACCCCGACCGCCGCCAGCATCGCAACGCTGCCGAAAAAACGGAAATAACAGAAAACGGCGGTTTGGCGGAACATTGGAAAACTCCGAAAATCACGGTAGAATATACAACATAAAACGATACTGCGCCGGGCAAGGACGGAACAAGTTCCGCTGCTAACAGGATTTGCGAACCGGTTATACAGGTTGTTCCGGTTGTACCGCTCTGTTTGTTTCCAACGGCAGCGCACGCCGAAGAATTGCCGATAAGCCAGTACCGTACTACTTTCTATTCCCTGCCCCCCTTTGTATGAACCCGTACACCGCCCGCAATAACTATTTGAAAGCCGAAGTTCACACGGCAACGCCGCAAAAACTTCAACTGATGCTCATCGAGGCGGCAATTAAAAACGTTCACCGCACGAAACAGTCGTGGGCGGAACAGAAATTCGACATCGGACTGGAAACGCTGACCCGTGCGCAGGATATTGTTGCCGAAATTTTGTCTTCGCTGGACAAGGACAGTAATCCCGATATTGCGAAAAAATTAGCGTCCATTTATCTTTTCATTTTTCGGCGGCTGGCAGAAGGCGGAATGACGCACGAAGCGGAAAAGTTGGACGAAGCCCTTCGGGTTCTTGACTCGGAGCGGGAAACGTGGCGGCAGGTCTGCGAAAGATTCGGAACATCAACGGATTTGAACAGCGGCAAACCGTCAAACAGTACCGACAGCGTGTCGCTTTCCAGTACGGCAAAGATTCTGGTTCCACCGAAGCCCGCAGGAATCCAAACGAGCAAATTCGGCAGCAAACCGGCACCGGCAGTTGCCGCGGGACAAAGTTGGGACGGCTGACGGTTTACCCTTTGTCAAATTCAAAATCCGGCGGCAAATAAAGCAGCCGGGCGCAGGAACTGCATTGAACGGGCTTCTTCGCCATTATTTGGGCGAGCGAGTTAATGGGAACTTGCTGATTACAGCCGCCGCAGAACTTCTGACCGGCAACAACGGCTAACGATTCTGCTCCGCCGGTGCTGCGGACAAGACGGTCATAGACCTCGTGAAATTCCCGCGGCAGTTTGACTTCCTCCTGATGCAAATCGGCGGCGTATTCGGCAATTTGCCCTTCAATGCCGGGCTTCTCCTTCAGAAATTTTTCTTTCGTCGCGTTAAAGACATCTTGAAGTTTTTTCAGTTCCGTTTCAAGAGGCGGAAGTGTTTCGGCAAATTTCTCCGCTTTTTCGATTACCTCGAACGCCTCATCGTCTAAAACACTTCGGGCTTGCTCGTCGGCTTTGATTTGCATTTGCAGAGCCGAGTATTCTTTGTTCGACTTTGATTCGAGAAGTTGCTGTTTTCGTTTCGCGAGGGCTTGGTCGCTTGCGGCGGCTTCCAATTCCTTTTGTTTTGCTGCCGATTTAAGGCGTTGCAGTTCCTCGTTTGCTTTATCCAGTTTATCCTGCTGTTTGCAGATGTTGTTTTCTTGAATTTTAAGCAGGATCGGACCTCGGCGCAGCCGACCGGTCAATTCTTCAAGCGTTTTTTGAATACTGTTTATCCGTTCTAATACGTTCCGAATATCGTCCGAATTTGCCATTGTATTGACCGCGGCAGCGGTACCGTCCTGCTGAATAATCTGAAACCGTTTGATACCTAATCCCGCATTATACAACGGGATTCGGAAAAAACAAGTCCCGATTTTGCGTCTTTCAATAACATCTTTCGGCATTCCGTCAAAAAATCCTGTACAACGCCGCTTTGATAATCAGGATATGACCACGGTAATGCTTTCCAATGCTTCTGCGTATAAATCAACGTTGTCTCCGCAAAAATACCGTCCGAAAGGTATATTCGGTGAGCGTGGTCTTTCGTTGACGCTAATATCAACTTGCCGAGGTCAACATAACCGGGGTCAAGATTCAACGGTCGAACCGCTGGACACGGCTGTGTCCGCTTATATTCACCTTCCCATTCATTTGTCAACTGCTTAATTTTCGGCAGCCGCGCCGGGTCAATCAAATTGCGGAACGCCCAAATCTGCTTCGGCAATGCACCGCCCATCGAAGGGGCGTAGTAATCCGTAAAACTCTCAACGCGGAACACCGGACTTTCCAATGCAACAGGACCGAATTCGCTCTCGGCTTTCCGTTTTGCCCAGCCGAAAGCGTCCCCGGCGGCACTGAACACTGCCGTAATCAAAAGAACCGGTGATGGTCGTTTAATTTCACCCATTGAAAAAACACTGTTGACAGAGTATAACCGCTTGTGTACCATAGTACAACACTGGGATTGGCGGGCATTTTAGCCCCCGGTTGCTTACAGTGGACACATTTGTTAGCCCCTGTTACTCACAATGGGGAGAAAGGAACAAAAAATGAAAAATTTTCTTGAATGGCACGATTTTTGCTGGGGGGGGGTAAAACGCGGTTTCACGCTCGTTGAACTCTTGGTCGTTATCGCCATCATCGGCGTTCTGATTGCATTGCTTTTGCCCGCGGTGCAGGCAGCCCGCGAAGCCGCCCGGCGAATGCAGTGCCAAAACAACCTGAAACAAATCGGGCTTGCCGTTCACAACTTCCACGATACCCGCGGTGCGCTGCCGCCGAACGGTTCGGGCTACAACGGACCGTCTTTCTGGATGCTGATTTACCCGTATATCGAACAGCAGTCGTTGTACGATTTTATCGTTGCCCGGCAAAAGACCGCCGGTTCGGTGGTTCACACGGGCTTTTCTTTGCCGACTACTTCCGCGTGGTGGGGAACATTGACGAAGGAGCAAAAAGATTCATTCGGCAGTGTTTCCGCTTACCGCTGCCCGACCCGCCGCGGTTCAGGACAGGCAAAATACGTCGAACGCGGTGCCGAAGGAAACGAGTCAACGATTGATTATCAACTCGGCAACGATACAAGAGCGTCGTCCGGTGTTTGCGGCGATTACGGTATCGTTTTTCATACCCGATTTAATCAGGCACGGACAGGTTATCCGACAATGGAGGCAGGTTTGAGTACGGTTTGGTTTTACTGTTGTGATTACTCCAACGAAAAACGGGATATGGAAAGCCATTACGGTCCGTTCCGTATGGCGATTCAGGGACCCGACCAGACAACGTGGAGCCGCCGCGCCGCCGGCTGGCAGCCGCGGGACTCTATGGCGTGGATGTCCGACGGGACAAGTAATCAACTGCTTGCCGGTGAAAAACACATTCCGCCGTATGCACTGGGACAATGCGGACAGGCAGACATCGGACAGGACGGATTGACGGCGGATTGTTCCATTTTCACTTTGTACGGACATAAAACCGGCAGCACCGGTCGGGCATTCCGATACAGCACGGCTGCCGGCTTCGGTATTGCTAAAACCTACGATTACGACGGACAGGAACGGCAAGGTCCGCATTTAGCCGTTACCGGTATCGGTCCCGGTTATGGTTTCGGTTCTTGGCATCCCGGAGTTTGCCAATTTTTACGCGGCGACGGGTCGGTGACAGCATTGTCTGTTTCAACAGCACAACTGACGCTGGAATCCCTCGCCGATGTCTGCGACGGAAATGTCGTTTCACAATAACAGCCATTTCATACGCCGTTGAATCGGCGGTTAAACTTATGTATCGCCTCATTTTTCTTTTGTCGTGTTCTGTTTTAATCGGCTGCGGACAACGGACAGTGCCGTTGAAGGGGACGGTTACCTATGCCGATGACGGTTCACCGGTACCGTTCGGTATTGTTCATTTCGACAGTGCGTCGTCCCGCAGCAAGGCAACAATCAAAGAGGACGGGACGTTCGTTGTCGGCACGATGAAAGATACTGACGGTATTTTCCCCGGAACATACGACGTTTCGATTGTCGGTGCCGAAAAACCGGGGACGGGAAAATCCGACGACCCAATGGTACCGCCGCCGGCGATTCCGCTGATTGACCCGAAGTACGAAAACGCAACAACTTCCGGTTTGACACTCTCCGTTGACGGTAAAACGAAGAACTATGACATCAAAGTTGAGCGACCGAAGAAATAAAAATGCTGTTCCGCCGGTTGCGGTGCTAACCAATCAGTGATATAGTGATACACTGTCCGCCTATTGCTGACTATCAACTACCGGCTTACATAATGGATTGGCACCGCTTCACCGAAATTATTCATTCCCATTCCCGATTCGTTTTGACGGCACATCAGCGTCCTGATGCAGACTGTCTCGGCAGCGAATTGGCAATGCGGCAGATTCTTCTTGCTCTCGGCAAAGAGGTTCTCATCGTCAATCCGCAGCAAACGCCGCCGACATTGGTGTTTCTCGATGAGGAGAACGTTCTGAACGATTTAGAACACCTTACCGAAGAACGAAAACAATGGCTGAACAATGCCGATATTCTGCTCGTTCTCGACACCAGTTCTTGGCAGCAACTTGGCGTAATGGGTGATGTATTGAAAACGTTTAACGGAAAAAAAATCGTTCTCGACCACCACTATAAAGGCGATGACATCGGGGCGGAAAAATTTGTTGCTGCCGATGCCGAAGCGACCGGTACGCTTGTCGTTCAGGCGGCAAAAAAGTTAGGCGTTGCATTAACGAAAGACATTGCCGATGCGGCGTTTGCGGCAATCGCTACGGACACGGGCTGGTTTCGGTTCAAAAGTGTCAATGCCGGTACTTACAGGACGGCGGCGGACTTGACGGATGCCGGTGTTGTTCCGGCAGAAACGTACAGGGAACTGTATGAACAGGAATCGTTGGGACGGATACGGCTCATTGGACGGACGCTGTCAAAAATCGAACCGCACTTTGACGGCAAAGCAATGATAACATCAGTGTTCCGCAGCGATTTGAAAGAAACCGGTGCGCTGCCGTCGGATACTGAAGACATTGTGAATATGCTGTTAAGCGTCAAGAACGTGAAAATGGCAGCGTTGTTTTCGGAATTGAAGGACGGCTCTTTCAAAATCAGTTTGAGGAGCCGGTGTGAAGTTGATTGCAGTGCGTTGGCGGCGAAGTTCGGCGGCGGCGGTCATCAGCAGGCGGCAGGGGCAACGCTGATTTTTCCGTTTGACGAAGCGCGGCAGAAGATTCTTGCCGCGATGGAAGAAGCGTTAAAAACTGTCGGAGAGTAACAGGGGTCTAAAAAATAAAAAACTCTGTGAGATGCTTGGCAATACCCCCGAAAATGTTGAATTCAATACTTGACCGTTTCACTGACATAAAGTCCGAATTGATTTACATTTTGCTACTATAAGTTTGGATGAAATAAAAATCAAAGAAAAAGTAATATGAATTACCTTGCACGTCCTAATCAATTACTCGTAGAACATCTGGGCAATGTGTCGCGTCTTACAAAGGCGTTCGGTCTTGACGGTAAAAATAATTGAGAAAAGAATTAGAATCACATGAGTAACTTGTACTGGTCAATTTATAAAAACCTTGAACGAGACGTAATTGATTTATCAAATCATATTCATTTTAATGACGAACAATTAGCGGTTTATTCTACAAAAATTGCAGAACTGTTAATTCGCTGTTCCATTGAAATTGAATCAATCTCAAAAGATTTATATGAGAACGAAGGCGGCAATATGGTTCCTACCGATGAAAACGTGAGTTATGTTCACAAGTTGTGTTTAGCGTCCGGCAATGGGGCTGGATATTTGCCTCATTTTAGGTCATTTTTTCTTTTAGTCAATGGACTTGTTCTTTCTTGATTCCGTCCGTGAATAT
>JAISJZ010000097.1 GCA_031261125.1 Planctomycetaceae bacterium
AACGACGCTTCGCTTTACGAAATTCGGGAATACTTCAAAGAGCGGAACGAAAACGGTCGGCTTAACACGAAGTCGGCGGACGAAAAGTTTAACAAGTTAGACAAAGCACTGCGGGAAGCGGTCAAACAACTTGCCGAGGAAATTCAGCCGAAGGTCTATGAGTACGGATTTTTGTTAGAATAAAGTTTTAGAAAATTTTCATCCTGAAAAGGCAAGACACGATAGCATAAGGCGCTGGATAAGGAGAACACATTGATTTTTCGCTGCGGGTCAAACTAAATAAATTCCGCAATCAAATCAACGCAGCGGCTTGTCTGTTCGTCCGTACCGACACTGATACGCAGACCGTCGCCCCAACCGGCGTAATTCATATACCGCACCAAAACACCGTTCCGTTTCAGATACTCGTAAACCGGTTTCACCGGGATTTTACTATGTGCGTTCCAAGTAAAATTACTGTGCGAATCGGGAACGGTAAAACCGAGTCCCCGCATCCGTTCGGTCAACTGCCGGCGGGTTGCGATAATTTTCCGGCGGTTATTTTGCAGCCAATCATCGTCTTCCAATGCTGCCGCCGCTGCTGCAATAGACAACGTATCGCAGTTGTACGAGTCCTTCACCTTAATCATCTGTTCGACAAACTTCGGGGAAGCAACGAGAAAGCCGAACCGCAGACCGGCAAGCGAATACGACTTACTCATCGTCCGGCAAACGATGATTTTTTCACACTGCTGCACCAAATCCATACAGTGTTCTTCGGCAAAATCGGCGTATGCTTCGTCAACGACCAACGGACAGGGCAACTCTTCGGCGATTTCCAAAATCCGCTTCTTCGGTATCACCGTTCCCGACGGCGAATTCGGATTCGGCAAAAACGCGAGACGCAAGGGATGCGCATCGGTACCGCCCGTTCCCCCAAAAGCGGGGCTGAAAGAAAATGACGGCGGCAGCGACCAATCGGCGTTAAAACGAATTTCTTCGGAGTGCGCCCCTTGAATTTCGGCAAGCGATTTGTACAGGATATAACTCGGAAACGGCAAACGGAGCGTTTCTCCGGCACCGACGAATGTCCGTGTTAAAATCGTCAGCAAATCATCGCTGCCGTTGCCGCACAGTACGGACTCCGGCGGAACGTTAAACTTTTTGGCAACGGCACTGCGCACCGTCCGGCAGAGCGGGTCGGGATAACGGGACAAACCTTCGCCCGCAACTTGCCGGATTGCCTCATAGACAAATTCCGAAGCGGGATACGGACTTTCGTTCGTGTTGAGTTTGACGGCTTCGCCCGGCTTCGGCTGTTCGCCCGGTACATAACCGCCCATTGCCAAAATTTCAGGACGAATATATTTTTTCATTACAGAATTATTTCTTCTTGCCGTCGATTTCTTCCGGTTTGAGTTTGCGGTACTTGATGTTGCGGATGTGTCCTTCACTCACCCAAGTACAGATTCCGAGCGGTTTGTACTGCGTTGTTTCGTCCCGCAGTGAAACCTTTTTATCGCCGACTTCCAAATCAATCAGGTTTTCCTCCTTGTTCTTTTCTTTCTTTGTATCGCCGATAACAAACACCTGAATTTTCGCGCCGGTAACGATGATGCGGAACGTGTACCACTGATTATCGTTGAAACTATGGAAGTTTCCCGTTTCGTTTTCAGATGCGTCCATTTCGTTGATGCAACTCAATCCGACGGTGCTGCCGCCCCATCCGCCGTTGATAAACGTGCAATAACTGTCCTTGTAGGGAAACGTTGCGGCGGCGAAAAAGTCGGTTCCTTGGGTGCGCTGCGCTTCGTACCGGAGTTCGTAATCCAACTGCGGAAACAGTTTTTCGTATTTAATGCCGGTAATCATCGCCCCTTGTCCGATGACGATGCAGCCGTCTTTGACGGACACTTCGCCGTCTCCGCCGTACTGCGGTACTGTCCAGTCCTTCAACGTTTTACCGTCGAAGAGCGGTTTCCAAGCATATTCGTCCTCTTTTTTTTCTTCGGAAAAGAGAACGGCAGCGGTCAGACAAAACAAAACAGTGAGAAAAATGCGGTGTGTCATTGTTATTCGGTTAAAAGTCAATTTCACTTTTGGCGGGGGTGATTTTTACGGTACGTCCTTTAACGGTGATGCGTTTTTCGGCAAGCAGTTCAATCGCTTCGGGATACGCCTCACATTCGGCGGCAAAGACCCTGTCGTTAAGCGATTGCGTTGTGTCGCGGTCATATACTTCGACTGCTTTTTGCAGGATTATCGGACCGTTATCGTATTCTTGGTCAACGAAATGCACGGTGCAGCCGGTGATTTTCGCACCATATTCCAGCACTTTGGCGTGAACCCGGTCGCCGTACATTCCTTTACCGCAAAACGCCGGTATCAGCGACGGATGAATGTTCAGCACTCTGTTTTCAAAGTCCTTCGGAATGTTCAGGTAGCGCAGATACCCTGCCAAGATAACGTAGTCAGCACCGGCAGTACGGCAGATGTCAAAATTGGCATCGCTGAATTCCTGCAAACTGCCGAATTGAGAACGCTCAACAATTTCAATCGGAATTGAATCTTCCTCTGCGTACTGCAAGCCGGAAATGTTAGCAACACTGGAAATTACCACCGCAATTTCGGCAGAGAGTTCCTTGTCGTTGATACGGCGGATCAGATTCCGCAAGGAACGTCCTGTCCCGGAAATCAATACGGCTAATTTGAGTATGTGCTTTGCCACGGTCAAATGAATACGGAAATAACGATTAGCCGGTTCCCTTGGGAAACCGATTTGATTGTATTATTACAGGAAACGAAAAAATAACAAGTACGGCAACCCGGACGGCAGCAGCGGGAAAAACGGAAAAATTTCATTCAGAGCGTTGCTTTTTATTTCGGGGCTTGGTATAATCCGCCGCACACCGGAGGTAGCACCGCCGGCGGTTAAATCCCTGCTCCTCATCTTTTATATCTCCTATGCAATTTTTACATTTCGGCGTACCAACCGCGGAAAGGAAACCGGATACGTTCTTCATCGAAGGACTCGGAGTTCACGTTACCGCTCCTGATGCCGACCCGTTCCAAATTGAATGGCTCCGCTTTGAACCGGACAGTCCAATGCACGAGGCGATTAAAACCAAGCCGCACGTTGCGTACAAGGTTGACGACCTTGAGGCGGTACTGCAAGGCAAAACAGTCATCTGCGATATTTTTTCGCCCGGTCCCGGCAAACGCTTGGCGTTCATCGACTTCCACGGTGCCGTGATTGAGTTATACGAAGAAAAATGACAACCCCAACCCTTTACCCACAACCTTCTTATGTTAACCCGCCGTCATTTCCTTAAAAGTGCTGCTCTCGCTATGGGAACAGCCGTTGCGGCACCGGCATTTCTCCGGGCGCAAAATGTGAACTCGAAACTGACCGTTGCCTGTATCGGTTCGTCCGGTATGGGTAATTACAGCGTCAACGGAGTTAAGGGCGAAAACCTTGTTGCTCTGTGCGATGTTGCCCGCGACCGGCTTGACAAAGCCGCCGAACCGTTTCCGGGCGTGCAGAAGTTTGCCGACTACCGCAAGTTGCTCGATGCGTTCGACGGCAAACTCGATGCGGTTACCGTTTCCACACCCGACCATATTCACGCTGCCGCCAGTGTTGCGGCAATGAACCGGGGGATTCACGTTTACTGCGAAAAACCGCTTGCCCACGATGTCGCCGAAGTGCGGAAGATGATTGAAATCTCCAAAGCGAAGAAACTGAAAACGCAAATGGGGACACAAATCCACGCCCAACCCAACTACCGCCGCGTTGTCGAACTGGTGCAAGCCGGTGCCGTCGGTAAAATCACCGACGTTCACGTCTGGGTCGATACCGGCTGGGGCAACAGACCGATTCCGCCGGGAACATTTGAAGTTCCCGCAACACTTGACTGGGATTTGTGGATTGGTCCCGCCGCAATGCGTCCGTACAATCCGTGCTACGCACCGGCAAATTGGCGTTCCTACTGGGCGTTCGGCAACGGCACCCTCGGCGATATGGCGTGCCATTATATGGACTTGCCGTTCTGGGCATTGGGACTGCGGCATCCAAAAACGGTTGAAGCGTCGGGACCGCCGGCAGATAAGGAGTGTTGCTCCACCGGTTTAACCGTGAAATACACTTATCCGAAAACAGACAAACACGATGCCGTCAACCTGACGTGGTATGATGCCGCCGTCCGACCGGCATTACTGAAAGAACAAGAGATGAAGCCGTGGAGTGCCGGTGTGATTTTCGCCGGTACCGACGGGTATCTGTTGGCAAATTACACGGAACTTCATCTTTACCCGGAAGAAAAGTTTAAGGACTATCAGCGTCCGAAGCAAACGATTCCGCCGTCGCCGGGACATCACGCCGAATGGTTGAACGCCATTAAGAATGACGGAACAACTTCGTGCAACTTCGATTATTCCGGGACATTGACCGAGGCGGTGCTGCTTGGTGCGGTTTCCTACCGGACGGGCAAGAAATTGACGTGGGATGCCGCCGCTCTCAAAACCGATGCCGAAGAGGCAAACGCCTTGTTAAGCGTTCCCCGCCGCAAGGGCTGGGAATTGGTTTAGCCCGTTATTCAGCCCCGCTGCTTGTCAACGGGGCTGATGTTTTCAATGCTTATCGAGTATCACGATTTACTTCCCTCGACGAACGACCGGGTTAAGGAATTACTTAAACAAGAAGAACCGCCGAAGATGCCGATTCTTGTCGTTGCGAAGCGGCAAACAGCCGGTCGCGGCAGAACGGGTAAGACGTGGTGGAGTCCCGACGGAGCATTGCTGATGTCCGCCGGGTTTGACATTGGAGCATTCAACCTAAAACGAGACGACTTGTCGGCAGCAGCATTAACCGCCGGTGAAATTATCTGCGGCGTACTGCGGGAACATTTTGCTTTCGGCAACAGAGTTCAAATCCGTTTGCCGAACGACGTTTACATTGACGGGAAAAAAGTTGCCGGTGTTCTGATAGAATCGCCGTTGCCGCGGTACGCCGTTATCGGTATCGGAATGAACGTTAACAACCGGACGGCAGATATTCCGCCGGAACAACAAGCAGTTCTCGAACAACGGCAAATCACATCGCTCATTGATATTCTCGGCAGCACCGCAAAGATTCCGGTACTGACGGCTGACATTTTTTTCCGGTTAAAACAGCACCTGCAAAAGAACCCGGTGAGTTAAAATTTTTCCAGCACTTTTTCGATACGGGCAAACACATCGGCGGTCGTTCCGATGCCGTCAAACGTTTCCAGCAGTTCCTTCTTACCGTAGTAGTCCAGCAGCGGGCTTGTGATGCTGTGATACCCTTTAATTCGTTCTTCGACCGCTTCGGGCTTATCGTCTTTCCGACCGCGTCCTGCCAAGCGTTTCCGCAGTTCGTCATCGTGAACTTTCAATTCCAAAACAACGTCAAGCGGCGTGTTTGCGGCAGACAGCATTTTGTCCAACGCTTCGGCTTGGGCAATCGTCCGCGGAAAACCGTCGAGCAGGAAACCGTTCTTGCAGTCATCCCGCTTCAACCGTTCCGAAATGATGCCGATAATCACTTCGTCGGGAACCAGTTGACCTGCGGACATATACTTGTCCGCTTCAACGCCGACAGGGGTTTTCGCATCCCGTGCCGCCCGAAGCATATCACCGGTTGAAAGATGCACCGGTTTGTACTTTTTAATGATGTTTTCCGCTTGGGTGCCTTTACCCGCACCGGGGGGACCGACAAATACGATTCGCATTGAGTAAACAGGTGGTAGGTGTGAGTGTAAATTACTTCGTTTTTTCCAAAAGTCCTTTGTAGTTTCTCATCACGAGATGGCTGTCGATTTTGTCAACCAAGTCAATAATCACGCTGACAACAATGAGCAAACTGGTTCCGCCGAAAAACCCTGCCAACAGGTAATTATCGGTACCGACGATTAACGTTGATATGATGTTCGGCAAAATAGCGATTAACGCTAAAAATGATGCCCCGACGTAAGTAATACGAATCATCACTTTTTCGAGGTAGTTCGCCGTGGTGGTTCCCGGTCGGTAGCCCGGTATGAATGAACCGTAATTTTTCAGATTGTCCGCCATATCTTTCGGGTTGAACGTTACCGCCGTCCAAAAATAGCAGAAGAAATAAATTCCGGCAACGAACAGCAAAATGTAGAAGAACGTCTGGCGTTGAAACATATCGTGAAAGAATCCCCAAAAGCCCGACGGATTGCGACCGGCAAGCATTGTGAAAAGCGTTTGCGGAATCAGCAGCAGCGAACTGGCAAAGATAATCGGCATCACGCCCGCCTGATTAACCTTAAGCGGCAGGAATTGTCTGTTTCCGCCAAATGTTTTGCGTCCGCGGATATGTTTCGCACTCTGCGTGGGAATCCGCCGCTGTCCTTTGGTGATAAAAATTACACCGACAACAACGGTAATGAACAACGCAGCCAAGACAATCAACACTTCAACGCCGAGGTGAGTGCTGTCGCTTCCAATGGCAAAACCGCTGTCCGGGTTATAGACCTTTGCGCCTAATTTTTGCACTGCCGCCGGCAAGTTAGCAACGATACCTGCCATAATCAAAATAGAAATACCGTTTCCGATACCGTATTCGTCAATTTGTTCGCCGAGCCACATCAAAAACGTTGTACCGGCAGTCATCACAATTACGGCGGTGAGCAGCCACATCCTCGGCAGTGAACCGTCGGGATTCACAATCGCATCGTTATACAATCCCATCCGACCGACAGCGACGACATAGACCGCACTTTGGAACAGACAGATAAGGACGGTGGCGTACCGCGTCCATTCGTTAATTTTCTTTCGTCCGCTTTCGCCGTCTTTTTGTATGTTTTTGAGTTTATCCCAAACGGTAGCGAGAAGTTGGAAAATAATAGACGCGGAAATGTACGGCATAATGCCGAGACCGAAAATCGTCAACTGTTCAAACTGCGTGCCGGTGAAGACCGAAATTTGGCTCATCAACGCTCCGATTCCCTGTTGTCCAGCCCAGAAATCCCGCATTTTGGCAACGTCGATGACTGGAAGGGGAATCCACCAGCCGACGCGATAAACGGCTAGCAGAGCGAGGGTGAGGATAATTTTCTGCCGAAGTTCAGGAATTGAGAAGATAACGCGTATTTTTTGAAACATCGTCTCTGTTGTTAAGGAATCGTGAAAATAAGCCGATTAAAATTTTTCGTATTGTATCAGTTTTTCCGAAAAAGTAAAGTCCCCCCTGATGCCGAAAGCCCGGAATACGAAAACATTTACCGTGCGAATATCCCCAGTAGGCGTGCGAGAATTATTTTTCTTTTGAGTTTAGGAATCCTAGGCGTTTCAGGAAATTTTTCAGGTTGTCTCTTGCCCGTGCCGACACAGCCGTCAACGGTTCCTTTCCCTTCCGCGAAAAGCGCAATACGTTCAACGACCGGCTTAATAGACACGTGAACTTTTCACTCAAACCCGGCATCGACAAATAATGTTTGTCCTCGTCCTGCCAACGGTCTTTTATCAAATGCAAACAATTCTTCACATCAAACGAAGCAGCCCACTCCGCATTATCAGAATCCAACCAGATTTTGCGGGTTTCTCTCACTCCCTTTTTTTTGAAACGCTCTGCGCTTGCGGCGGCACCGTGTCCCTGTTCGCAAAGGTCGTCTTGACGACATCATAAAGGTCTTTTTGATTTTCCTTAATCTGGAAAACATAATCCAAGTGATGTTCTTGAAGAACTTGCAGCAGCGGTCAATGTTTTATCTTGTAACAGACCGGATAGAAAGACGGCAAAAGCATCTTGAAGTTCGGTCAATGAAATCTTGGCGAGGAGAGCGGACAGCGGATGTTCGCGTCCTTGTTTGCCTCTGGGGTCAGTAATTTGCTCAAAAACTTGTGCAAGAAGTGTCAAATTGTTCGGCATAGGAACCTCCGAGAAAAAACTCTCCAGTCTAATATGAAGGAAAATACAATTTGTTCACCAACCTTTTCTCGCACGACTACTGAAAGTATGGGCGATTGATTTAACTCCTGATAAAATTGATGATGAAATACGGGGAGTATTCACTTAAAGATAGCCATAATTTTTCGGGAAGTGATGTAACGTGCCGCCGCGGGAACTTGATTTCAATGTCTCGTCCTGTTCTAATGGGATGCGGTACCTTTCATACTTTCACCTATTTGCTTTCCAATGACCGAAGACCAAATAAATGGAACGAGTCCTGCCGCTGACACGGAAATACATAAAGAACATAACGAAGAACCGCAGCCGACCAAGAGAACCGGCATCGTTGCCGCCGCTATCATTATCCTGCTGTTAGGGTACGGTTTCCTCGCTCATAAGGGACTGCCGCAGCACTGGACGGAAATTGCCAACGTACCGCATCACGCGGAACAACACGAACACAGTACGGAGCAAACCCCTGCTCCTAATGCCGTTCACGCACCGCCGGTTTGGACGGTGTTGCCCTTCGCTGCCCTGCTGCTGTGTATCGCTATCCTGCCGCTCGTTCCCGCTGCCGCTCATTTCTGGGAATCCAACGGCAATAAGTTTTACGTTGCCTCGGCACTCAGCGTTCTGACACTGTTATATTACGGCTTCGTCTGCAATTTTCCTGTTGATTTGCATTTTCCGGCGCATAAAATTATTGAACCGGCTGCCGGCGGATTGGAAATTGCCAAGACCGTGTTTATCAATGCCATCGTCAATGAATACGTTCCGTTCATCGTTCTGCTGTTTGCGTTGTTCACCATCACCGGCGGCATCCGCATCAGCGGCGATTTGAAAGCGACACCATTCGTTAACTCCGTGATTCTGCTCATCGGGGCGGCATTGGCAAGTATTATCGGAACGACCGGTGCGGCAGTGCTGCTTATCCGTTTGCTTCTCGAAACGAACAAGGAGCGGAAATACAAAGTACATACTGTCGTGATTTTCATCTTTGCGGTCTGTAACTGCGGCGGCTGTTTGACACCGCTGGGCGACCCGCCGCTGTTCCTGGGATACCTCCGCGGCGTGGCGTTTGAGTGGACAGTGCTTAATCTCTATCCCGCTTGGCTGTTTGTCAATTTGATTCTGATTGGTTTCTATTTCCTCTGGGATACGCTGTGGTTTTACCGCCGTGAACCCGCAGAAAACAAAGCCCTCGACAACGCCAATGCGGCGGCGGGTACCGGCTTTTCAATACAGGGCTGGCAACTGAACGTTCCGCTGCTCGTCGGCGTTGTCGCTGCCGTAGCGATGCTCGACCCTGCCAAACCCGTACCGGGAACAAGTTGGCATCCGTGGTACTTCCTGCGGGAAGCGGTGCAACTGCTGCTCTGTGCTTTGTCGCTGTTAGGAACGTCGAAAATGATTCGCAAGCAAAACACGTTTAACTTTTTAGCAATCGGAGAAGTGGCGGCATTGTTCTTCGGGATTTTTATCACGATGCAGGCACCGCTGCAAATTCTGAACGCCGAAGGGAAAGACCTCGTTGCGAAAATTGAAAAAAATACCGGCATCGAAAAGACGAAACTCTTCTTCTGGTCAACCGGTGCGTTAAGTTCCGTGTTAGACAACGCCCCGACATACGTTGTATTTTTTGAGACGGCAAAAGCATTGACACCGAACAGCGAATCGGAGTTGACGGAAAGCGGTGAATGGGAAAAGGACGATAAAGGCGTGTGGCGGGCGACGGGTGCGCATCACGACCAGTTGGTTCCCGTGTCGGACGGTTTTTTGCAACTTCATCTTTTGATTGCCGTGGCGTTGGGAGCGGTGTTCTGCGGTGCAATGACGTATATCGGCAACGGTCCCAATTTTATGGTGAAAGCGATTGCGGAACAGAGCGGTGTGAAAATGCCGTCATTTTTCGGCTATATGGCGTACAGTTTCCTGATACTGCTCCCGATTTTGTTTGTGATGACACTGCTGTTTGTGTAGCACCGGCTTTCCGCTACCCGACAACGTGAACGTAAATAACGTTGCGGTGTTCCTCGCCGACACCGCCGACAAGAACGACCTTGTCGCCCCCTTTCAAATAGCCCGCCGCTGTGCCGGAATCCAGTACCGCCCGCAAACACTCCCGCGGGTCCTCCGGCGCATTCAATACCGGCAATACCCCCCAATACAAGTTCATCCAGTTCAGTGTCTTTTCGTTCCTGCTTGTTCCAAGTGTTAACGTCATACTGCGGCGGTTCGACAACGATAACGCCGTTTTGCCCGTGCTTGTTTCCACCAAAAGCAACGCCGCGCCTATCTCGTTCGCCAAATGAACCGCAGCATCGCAAACACTGTCCGTAAGGGACTCCCGCTTGATGTTCTTGACAGCAGGAAACTGTGTTTCCCGCTCGTAAAGAAGTTTTTCCGTCTCAACGGCAATACGGTGCATCATTTCAACGGCTTGTACCGGGTATTCACCGACGGCGGTTTCACCGGACAGCATACACGCATCCGTTCCGTCGAGAATGGCATTGGCGACATCTGTTGCCTCTGCCCGCGTCGGAAGCGTTTGATGGTGCATACTTTCCAACATCTGCGTCGCTGTAATCACCGGTTTGCCCTTTTGCCGGCATACGGAAATGATTTTTTTCTGTACCGTTGCCATTTGAGCAATATCCAATTCGACTCCTAAATCGCCGCGGGCAACCATTACGGCATCGGCGGCATCGACAATGGATTCAAGCCGCTCCACCGCTTCCGGCTTTTCAATCTTCGGAATAATCCGCGGAATAACAGAAAGCGGTTGTCCTAACTTTACCGCCTCTTCCAACAGAATCTGACGGAGTTCCCTGATGTCATCGGCACTGCGGACGAAACTGACACCGAGATAATCCACGCCGGCGGCAACCGCCCATTGGGCGTGTTCGATGTCGGCACTTTGTAAGGTCTTGACGCTCAACTTTGCGCCGGGCAGATTTACGCCTTGCCGGGAACGGACAACACCGCCTTGCACCACGGAACAGACAACATAATCGGGTGTTTTTTCGGCAACTTGCACAGCGACGGTACCGTCGGCAAGCATTATCCGGTCGCCGACGTTCAAATCGTCTATCAGCGGTTCATACGTTGTTGTGAACGTGTTCGGTTCCGTTGCCGTTTTACCGCGGACAAACTTCATCGGCACCGCCGGGGTGCAGCGGTACTCGCCGCCGGGGATTTCGCCGAGCCGCATCTTCGGACCGGCAAGGTCGGCGTGAACACCAATCGGAACACCGAGTTGTTTTGCAGCGTTGCGGATTTTATCGAGCCGGACTTGGGCATCGCCGGTGCCGCCGTGAGCCATATTGAGCCGGAAGACATCCACACCGGCTTTAATCAGGGCGGTCAGCGTTTCTTCGGCATCACTGGCAGGACCAACGGTAGCAACGATTTTGGTACGGGACGGACGGTTTGCGGGAAATACGATTTTGGTCATTGGGCGATTTTTAGCAGGTAAAACGAACGCCCTCATTGTACTCCGCGCCGGTTTCAAGGGAAACCGGCTCATTGCAGCACAAAAATTGATATTTTCAAAATTTTGAAAATTTGCTATGCTCTCTTTTACGATAATGGAAAAAGAACACACTGTCCATATTCCCGTGATGCTGCGGGAAACGCTCGACCTGTTAAATCCGCACTCCGGCGGCGTTTACGTTGATGGAACGCTCGGCGGCGGCGGACACACTGCCGAAATTGCCCGCAAAGTCGGCGAAACCGGTACTGTCGTCGCAATGGACAGGGACTTAACCGCCATTGAACGCACGGAAAAATACCTGAAAGGTTTATTCGGTTTCCAATGGAAACCGGCGAACATCCGTTTTGCTCACGCCAATTACCGGTTTTTCGGTGAAGCCCTCGATTTACTGAAAATCGACAAAATCGACGGTTTTTTGCTCGATTTGGGCTTGTCGAGCGACCAGTTGGCAGACAGGAAACGCGGATTTCGTTTCGATTCGGACGCTCCGCTTGACCTGCGGTTCGATACTTCCGAAGGCGAACCGGCAAACGAATTGCTGTTCCGGTTGAAGGAAAAAGACATTGCCGACCTGATTTTTCAGTACGGCGAAGAGCGGTTCAGCAGGCAGATTGCCCGAAAAATTGCGGAACGGCGGAGAAAAGACCAGCCGGTTCAAACGGCAATGGAATTAGCGGATTTAGTCCGGCACTGTATTCCGCCGAGCAGGGAAACACGCCGGATTGACCCGGCAACGCGGACGTTTCAGGCATTGCGGATTGCCGTGAATGATGAACTTGGTTCGCTGCAAAACGTCCTGAATGAGGCACCGAACCGGCTGAAATCCGGCGGCGTAATGGCGGTGATTAGTTTCCATTCCTTGGAAGACCGGATTGTGAAAAACGCATTTCGGGATAATCCCCGATGGTCAATTTTGACGAATAAACCGATTGTTCCGTCCGATGAGGAAGTCGAACGGAATCCAAGAGCAAGAAGTGCTAAACTTCGGGCCGCTTATTTTAATGTCACGGAAAGATAAACATAACCGGAGTGCTTACTTCGGCAGCAGGCAAAAATCTACTGAAACGGAATTCGACGAGATGACCGGCGAGTATGTTGATGCGCTTGCAGGACCAGAGAAAAAGAATACTGCTGCCGATTCGCAGAAGACGGCTTTACCGGATTTTGACGGAGAGAATGAAGACAAGCGGTACTTCGGCAATTGGTTGAGCATCGCCGGCAAAACGGCAATGCTTGCCGGTTCTGTTGTGCTGCTGGTCGGTTTGTACTTCGGCGGGAAATTTATCTACAAAAGTTTGACGGCACCGGCACCGGAAGTTGCGCAGGAAGAAACGCCGTCAGCAAAAGATAAACCGGCAGAGGAAAACAAACCGCAAGAAGAGGACTTACTCGTCCGACTGATGCAGCAGCCGAAAGAACCGGAAAAGAAACCCGAAGTAAAACCGGCGGCACCCGTACCAGAAAAGAAACCGGAACCGCCGAAAACCGACCCGTTCAAAGAAACCGTCAAGAGCGAACCGAGTGTAGAACCGATAAAGACCGGCAACACCGTTGTCGGCTCTCCGAACGGGAAAAACCTGTGGGATGCTGCCGAAGCAAAACAACCGGAAAAACCGGTTGAAAAACCAAAACCGGACAACACACTCGCCGGAAAACCGAAACCGGAACCGGAAGTTCAAACCTTGGAATCTATTAAACCGGAACCGCCGAAGGTTGAATTGCCGAGGACAGAATCGGCAAAACAGCCCGCGGTAACGGTGATATCCGACCCGTGGGGTACCGCTGCTGCCGCTCCTGCTTTTAAGGAAGCCGAAAAAAACACCGGCGGCACCGCCGACTGGCTAAACGATTCTGCCCGGCAAAATGCTGCGGACTTGAAACCGCTCGCCCCGATGAAAACCGTTGGAAATGCAGCAGACATACAGGATACGCTGGCAGCACTCAAACCGATGAAAACTGTTGGCGGTAATGACGGCGAATTGGCACCGGTCATTCCGAAAATGGCGTCCGGCGCAATGCCGGAACAAACAATTATACCGAATACAAACGGGGCAAGCACGTTCAAAACGCCGGCGGTGCCGCCGGTGATGAAAGCGGAAGTTGCCGACATAAAATTGAATTCGATTCCTCCGGCGGTACCGCTTCCGGGAAAACTGCCGGAAATTATTCCGTCCATTCCGAAATCGGGCGAAGTGCAAACATTTGCCGCCGTTAAGAAAGACGAACCTCGACCGGCAATTCCGGCAGACGGAAAATTTGCGGTTCCGAAGGACAAAGCGGACGCGCCGGCGACGGCGGTACCGGTAACGCTGCCGCAGCATTTGGAATTGGCAAAGGCGGAACCGCTGCTCGGAAGTCAACTGCAAGCCGGAGCAGCAGAACTGCGGACATCAGGCGATACGGATATGAAACTGAATTTCGGTTCCGTCAAAGGGGGGGCAGTACGATACAGCCCGAAGTCGGAACCCGGCAGCATAGCCGGCAACACAGTTGCCGGTTCTCAAACATTTGCACCGCTGCCGATGCCGATGAACCCGGATAATCCGAATTCCAACGCCCTGTTGAACTTGCTGCCGAGCGGAGATTCCGCTGCCGCAACACCGCCGAACTTGCCGCCGCTGCAAGCGGCACCGCAAGCGATGATTGCACCGGTCAATCCGGGATACCGTTCTGTTGCCGCCGCCGAAACCCCAAACAACATCGTTGTCGGCTCTCCTGATGTTGCCGGTTCCAAAGCAATTTCGTTCCAGCAGAAATTGGAACAGGAAATCAAAAAATCGCCGGAAGCAACAGCAACTTACACCGTACAGGAAGGCGACAGTTATTACACGATTTGCGAGCGGTTCTTTGATACCGGTTTATTGTTTCGGGCATTGGCGGAATATAACCGGCAACGGTTCGGAACGGGCTACACGCCGCAGCCGGGAACGGTCATTGAGGTGCCGACGGCGGAGTATTTGAAAACGAATTATACAGAAATTTTGAACCGTATTTACCGCCGCCGTCAGGCGAGTACCGGCGAGCGGACGATAATGCAGAGCATACCGACCGGTGGTCAGAGGTATATTGCCAAAGAAGGCGATACGGTGTTTGGCATTGCGACGAATGTATTGCG
>JAISJZ010000104.1 GCA_031261125.1 Planctomycetaceae bacterium
AAAATCAAGGGCGTAATCAATGAGTTGAAGACGCAGTTCCGTTTCATCGCTGCCGGAGAACGGCAACCCCAAATCGTAGAGAACTTGCTGGAAAAATGCTTTCGGTGTTTCTAAATGTCCGTTAGCGGTCAGGACAACGGTGTAGTCCGTTTCTAATCCGCGGCGGGTTAAACGCAGCAACAGGGTTTTGCCGGTACCGGGCGCACCGAGAATCAGCGGAACACCGCCGCGGCGGATGGTCTGTTCTGCCGCTTGACGAATTTCGTCCGCCGTACCGGTCGGAAAATACGATTCCGTATCGGGAACGGACAGAAACGGTCGGCTGCGTAATCCAAAAAATGTCTCGTACATCGGTTTTTGCCGGTTTGAACGGAAGGGCAACGGTACCCCCGTCCGTTTTATCGGCAAGAACCCTACATCTGCTTTAACCGAATTATTCCGTCCGGTAGAGGTTATGCTCAACGATGTACGCTTCAACAACTACCGGTACCTGAAACCGGATACGCTGTCCTGCCGTAATCTGCTGCCGGATTACCGTCGAGGAAATGCCAATCGGCGGCATATCCACGGCGGCACGCCGTATTTCCTTTAATCGTTTTACCGAAACAAAATTACCCAACGCTTCAAAATCCGGTTTCGGAAAATCCGGTCGGCATACCGCCGCCGGTACCGCCAATCGGCAAATTTCTGCCGGTTCGTACCAATTCGGCAAATCGTTAAACATATCAGCACCGAGCAGCAAGAACAATTCTGCTTCTTTTGGCAGCGTTTGCCGGAAATACCGCAGCGTTTCCACGGTAAAACTAATTTCTTTTTTATCAATTTCGATTCTGCTGACAGAAAATTCAGGGCAATCTGCCGTTGCCGCTTCGAGCATTGCAAAGCGGTGTTCCGCCGCGGTCTGATACGAATGTTTTCCGGTGCGGTGCGGCGAAACGCCGGTTGGAACGAAAATAATTTCGTCCAACTTCTGCCGGTTCAAAGATGTTTGAGCCGAAAGAAGGTGTCCTAAATGAACCGGGTCAAACGCCCCGCCGTAAATGCCGTACCGCTTCATCTGTGTCTTTTGAAAAACACATTTTGCTGAAACCGCCTGCGTTATGAAATGCGCTGAACGGACTATTTCGCAATGACTTTCGCCATTTCGAGGACTTTGCAACTGTATCCCCATTCGTTGTCATACCAAGCAATGACTTTCACGAAATTCGGGTCAAGCAAAATACTCGCACCGGCATCGAAAATGGAGGTCTTCGGGCAGCCGCGGAAGTCGGTCGAAACAACGGAGTCCTCTGTGTAACCGAGAATTCCTTTCAGTTCGCCTTCGCTTGCGGCTTTCATTGCGGCTTTGATTGCGTCCATCGAAGCGGGTTTTTCCAAAACAGCCGTCAGGTCAACAACGGAAACATCGCTCGACGGAATCCGCATCGACATCCCGGTCAACTTGCCGTTCAGAGCGGGCAGGACTTTACCGACGGCTTTCGCGGCACCGGTCGAAGACGGAATGATATTTTCGAGGATACCGCGTCCGCCGCGCCAATCTTTGTGCGAAGGACCGTCAACCGTCTTCTGCGTTGCGGTTGCCGCGTGAACGGTGGTCATCAAGCCCTTGACAATTCCGAACGAATCGTTAAGAACTTTCGTTACCGGAGCCAAGCAGTTGGTCGTGCAGGACGCATTGGAAATAATCGTTTGTCCGGCGTAGGTCTTGTGATTGACCCCATAGACGAACATCGGAGTCGCGTCTTTCGACGGAGCGGACATAATCACTTTCTTCGCACCGGCTTGAATGTGTTTGTCTGCGCCCTTGTCGCCGGTTCCTTCGAGGAAAATACCGGTCGATTCGACAACGATTTCGGCACCAACATCGCCCCATTTCAAGGCGGCGGGGTCTTTTTCGGCGGTCAGACGGATTTTTTTGCCGTTGACCGCAAGGTTATTACCGTCCACACCGACTTCGCCCTTGAAACGCCCGTGAACGCTGTCGTACTTCAGCATATAGGCAAGGTAGGCGGGGTCGAGCAGGTCGTTGATGCCGACGATTTCGATGTCCGATGCAAAGTCCTGCACGGCAGCGCGGAAAACCATACGTCCGATACGTCCGAAACCGTTAATACCGACTTTGATAGCCATTGTGTTTTCTCCAAAGGGATAGAGGGGACAAAATTCCTAATCAGTACAATTTTATCCATTGTTGCAAAAAAAGCAACAGGGGGGGCGGCAGAACTTGCCGTCTTGTCATCGGTTTTCCGTTTTGGTACGATAGTCGGCACTGACCGGTCTTCCCGTTTTCTCATTCTTTTCTCGTTCCTATTTACGATGCGGTACTTTTTACCCTTGACGTTATTCTTTTTCCTGCTGTTTGCGTCCCCCGTTCCGATGACCGCTGCCGAAGAAGTCAAAAGTTCGGAAAGTGAATTGAGAGGGATGCTCGAAACGATTGAAAAAAATACGCCGAGAAAACTGCCGACCGGTCTCGGTCAAAAACGCCTTGACAAGAAAGACCTCGAAGCCGCACGAACCGTGTTCGATACGTCCGAAAAGATTTTGGCGAACGACAACATCACGGACGAATTCCGTATTTGGACGCTCAAACGTAAAGCACACGCCCTGATTCAACTTGCCTACGAGGAAACACCGAAACATTTTCCGCTGCTTGCCGACGTGATTAACGACCTCGAAGGAAAAGAGAACAGCGGCGAAATTCTTCACGAAGCGGAATCACATCTGTTAATCATCGGCATCCAAATCGCAGCCC
>JAISJZ010000134.1 GCA_031261125.1 Planctomycetaceae bacterium
CTCTTTCATCTATACGGAATTAAAAAACTTTTGTTAGGAAAAAAACTTGCAGTTGGACTGACAGGGGGGGGGGAGAAGATTTTTTTGAAAAAAAATAAAAAAAACGGAAATTCGGAAGTAACGCGGGTTAACGGCAGGTGAATTGACACCGCTGCCGCCGGCGGTAGAATACGGAAAAAGTAAAAAAGGGAGAGATGAATTCTTTTTTCGATACAGCAATCGACCGCCGCAAACAAGGTTCCTGCAAATGGGATGCCGCTTTCGCCTCCGGCAGCGGCGATGACATTCTTGCCCTTTCTACCGCAGATACCGATTTTCAAACCGCTCCGCCGATTAAGAAAGCACTGTTCGATGCCGTTGAAAACCGCGTTTTCGGCTACACCAGTCCTGCGGAATCGTTTTATGATGCCGTTGTTTCGTGGATGCACCGGCGGCACAACTGGAACATTCAAAAAGAACATATCGTCTGCACGCCCGGTATCGTGTCGGCAATGTTTTACTTCCTGCATAGTTTTACGAACGAAGGAGACGGCGTAATCATTCAGCCGCCTGTCTATGCTCCATTTTCATTCACCATAAAAAAGACCGGTCGGCAAACCGTCGAAAATCCGCTGCTCTATAAAAACGGGACTTACCGGATGGACTTCGCCGACCTCGAACGCAAGGCATCGCTGCCGAACGTCAAAATGATGTTTCTGTGCAGTCCGCATAACCCCGTCGGACGCTGCTGGACGTATGAAGAATTGGAACAAGTTGCTCACATCTGTACCAAATATAACATTCTGCTTGTTTCTGATGAAATTCACTTCGATTTTGTATTTCCGCCCCATCGGCATACGGTCTTTGCCGTGTTGCCGGAAAAGTTGACGCAGAACATCGCCGTCTGTACATCGCCGTCGAAGTCGTTCAACACTGCCGGTTTGCAGTTGTCAAACATTATTATTCCGAACCGGGAACTTCGGCGGAAGTTTATCAACGGACAGCACCGTTGCGGGTCGCACCTGCTCAATGCGTTTTCGCACATTGCTTGTGCCGCCGCTTATAATCATTGTGCCGATTGGTTTGACGAACAACTGCGGTACATTCAGGATAACGACACGTTCATCCGCCAATACATCACACAGAACAATTTGCCGGTATCAGTTTGTCCGTTGGAGGCAACGTATCTGCAATGGCTTGACTTTTCGGCAAGTCAATATCCGTCGGCACCGGAACGGAAACGGTTTTTACGGCAGAAGTTGCACATTCATTTCGAGAACGGATTAGTGTTCGGCAGCGAAGGCGAACACTTTGAGCGGTTCAACATTGCTTGTCCGCGTTCAACTGCCGGGGATGTAATGCGGCGGCTTTCAACCTAAATTTTCAAGATACCGGTCAATAAGTATCAGGCAATCCTTTGCGTCAAGAATTTCCGTTACGGTCAAGTTCAAAACGCAGGATTCCAAGATGCCGTACAGATGACTCGCTGCCGTTTCGGGATACCGTACTGCCGATTCGCCGTTTTTTTCTGATTCCCGCAGTAATTTCGTCAGCAGGTATTTCATTCCGATAGTGTGCCGCCGGATTTTACGCTTCAAGTCCTTTCCTTTCTGCTTCTGCATCAAAACATAATCCAAAATCACCGTCAGAAAAACCCGGTTGTTTTCGAGCATCTTGACGGTAACGTGCATTACCCGTCCGATTTTTTCCAGTGCCGACAAATCCTTGCGGGTGAGAATCTTGTCGGTCATTGCCGTTAAATTACCCGTGGCAAGCGAAACGGCGTAATCGAATATTAACTCTTTGTTCTTGAAGTATTTGTAGATGACCGTTCGGGCGATTCCGCAGCGGTCAGCGATTTTCTGATAGGTAACACCGTCGAACCCTTCTTCGGCAAACAGGGCGAAAGATCGTTCTAAAATGAGACGGCGGCGTTGTTCGTGGTCAATCATTGAAACTGCTGTTATTTACGCGGGACTTGTCTCCGCGTTGATTAACATTAACGAATTCTGTCCGTTTGTCAATCGGCTTGACAGATACGAAACTCTCTGCTCTTGACACCGCCGCTTTTTATAAGAAAATAGCACCGTTGTTTTTTCTCCGCACAATGCCGCTCATTGCCGTTGACATCGGAAACAGCCGGACAAAGTTCGGCATCTTTGACGGACAGGAAGCCGTGTTTCCTGCGGCGTTTGATGACCTTGCCGACATTCTCCGTTCCAAAAAAGGACCGGTTCACTGGGCAGTTGCCCGCACCGGCAGTGAAGCAGAACAGCATAAAATCGAAACATTCATTCAACGGCACCGTCCGCAAGATACATTCAAAAAATTGACAAACGATGATGTTCCGTTAAAGTGTAATGCTGACAAACCGGAACGGGTCGGCATCGACCGGTTATTAGCGGCATTAGCGGCAGTAAAACACGTTAACGGGGGCTTGTACCGCTGTATATTAATCGTTGACGCGGGCAGTGCAGCGACCATTGACAGTGTTTCTGCCGGTATTTTGGAAGGCGGGGCGATTCTGCCCGGTTTGAGAACAGCGGCAAAGTCGCTGCTAACGGTTTCACCGAAGTTGCCGCTGGTCGAAACGTTTGACAATGCGGTCTATCCCGGCAAGAACACGGCAACGGCAATTCGGACGGGCTTGGTGCTGCAAATTGCCGGTGCGGTCTGTCAATGTTATGAAAGTGTTTCGTCAAAACGCAGCGGAAGTATTCCGTTGTTTTTAACCGGCGGCGATGCGGATGCTTTGTACCGTGCCGTTGCCGAAGCATTACCGGAAACGGAAATCATTGTTGAACCGAATTTAGTACTGCTGGGGATTGCTGATTCTTGTACCACAGCAACGCTGTAAGTGTCTTCGCATCGTGTATCTCGCCTTTCACTATCAAACTCATCGCTTCGTCCAGCGTTACCAGCAGCGGTTCAATTTTTTCGCCGTCCTCCAAACTCGTCGGACCGGAGATCAAACCCGTCGCCTTAAACAAGTACATCTCCTCTTTCACGAAGCCGGGCGATGTGTAAAACGTCATCACCGGCATAATCGTCTTCGCAACATAGCCGGTCTCTTCAATCAATTCCCGCCGCGCGGTTGAAACCGGAGGTTCCCCCGGCTCCAGCGTTCCTGCCGGTATCTCAATCAGCATCTTATCAATCGCCACCCGGTACTGCCGGATCAAAACAATGCGGCCGTCGTTCAACACCGGCAAAACCGCAACGGCTCCGGGATGAATGATAATGTGCCGTTCCAACGGTTTGCCGCTCCTGCCGGTGATAATTTTCTTAACCACCTTAAAAATCCGGCTGGTGAACAGAGTATCGTTATTTACTGTCGATTGAGACATTAGGAACAACAAGTTAGCGGCGGAACTTGTCCCGCCTCGTTGAGGATAATAAACACGGGCGGGATTCTGCGAATCCCGCTGCTTCCGGTTGACTCCCCGTTTATTTAACAAACGGTTTGAACGGTGAATCATCGGACAGCGTCTTGTTCTGCGCCTTCAATGTTTCGGAATACACCGCCGCGAGCCGCTGCAAATCAATGTTCGTTTGCAATGTCGGGTCTTGCGCAATAAGCGGATACTTTTCCAACAGCGGTTTCCATAACGCAACGGAATTGTCAAACTCCGCCTGTGCTTCGGCAAACTTCTTTTCCCGCAGCAGCGGTATGCCTTTTTCAAACGCATCACTCGCACTATCGACGGCAGGGTCGTGTTGCAGCATCAATTCCGTGAACGTCCGCAACGGCAGCGGTTCCGGCAGCGGTTTGCCGAGTTTCAGTGCCGCATTGATGAGATAAGCATTCGCTTCCAACTGTTTATCCCGAATATCATACAACGGGGCAAGTTTCATAAACTCGACCGAACCGTTTATATTCTCGAAACGCCTTGCAATCGCCGTAAAATACTTTTCAACTTTTTCAAGTTGTTCCTTCCGTTTCGCTTCGTCTTTTTCCGTCAAAGCGGTCTCGTATTCCTTCTTGGCGTATTCCAATGCGTCGATTGCTGGCTGAGGATTACTCTCCTGATTCAACTTGTTCCGCATCATCAAGTCCATCGGAACTTTGTCTTTCGCAACATCGGAAAACACCTTATTCGCATTGTCCAAGATAATCACGAATTTTTCCACGATGTCAATGATTTCCCGAATAAACTGTCCTTCGCTTGCCACATCGTCATAGCCGGGCATATTGTACAGTTCTTCCCATTTTTTCATTCCGTCAAGCCAGCCGGTAATCGAATCCTCGTACCGTCCGTCGTAGTAGGCAATCCGTCCTTCGTACCGGCGGCGGTGAGCATCGTCCGCCTGCGGCATCCGTTCTGCGGCAACTTCCCGAATCCGGTACTCAAAGTTCAGAATATCGCGGTACAAATCGGACATTCGGGTTTTTTCCCTTTGTCCGTCAATTTCCTCGGCAATCGCTCTCGACCGGCGTTTTGCATCCCGGTTCACTTCGTCAATATCCTGTATTTCTTGAGCGACCACTTTCGGATTCACCTGAATCATTTCCAATGCCCTGCTGCGGACTTGTCCGACTTCGCCTTCCGCTTTGTTCACGATGCCGCCTTGGTCTTCGTCCCGCAGAAGTTGCGGTATCTTCTTCAACACCAACTGTTCCGGTGTGTAAAGCGTTTCCAAATCTTCCGCAAGGTGCTTCTTCCAATCTTTATCCGTCTCGTCAAGATACTTGCAAATAATTTGCAATTCCTCATACGGCAGCGTCGAAAATTTACCCGGCTTTTCGTAAGCCCGGTCGAGAAATTCCAGCATCGTTCCCTGCTGTCCTTTCGTTTCGGCAAGTTTCTTCCACCGGTCAATACAAAGTTTCTCTTTCAAGTTCGGCGACAGTCCTTCGAGTTCTTTGAGCAAGTCCCTTTTCTCTTGCCGGACAATATCGGTCGTTTCCAATGTTGTCCGTTTTGCCTCAACTCCCGGTCGCATCCGCAGCGAACCATCAACCGGAATCGCCGTTGACAAGTCCATTTTGGCGAACTCATTCCATTCCGCACCGGCATTATCCCACGCCCTTACCGCTTCGGCACCGAAGATACCGTCTTTGCGCTTCCAAACAGCATAGTTAAACAGGTTCAGCCGGGAATTGGAAAAAAACAGAAAATCGGACTCATTGCCGATACTTATGCCTTCTTCTTTCACCAGTTGTTCGCCCTGATGATACCAGCGTCTTCCGAGCATCCAGTTGTCCCGGTCGGACGGCAGCGGACAATCGTGTTTCTGCCCGAAATCTTCGTCTTCGCGCAACAGACGGCGGTACTGCTGATTTTCATCGGCGATCCCGATTTTCTGGGAAATTGTCCAGCCGGTTGCCTTGCACAGCTTCGGTGCTTTCAGGTTGTTTTCCACGCCGGTCGTGAGAAAATCAATCCCGCGGATACACCACCGGTACCGTTCCCGGTAGTCGTCAAATTCGGCAGACGCATTGTACGCCAAGTTCCAGCCGAGAAACTCCCAAATCGTCGTAAAATGCGGTTCGAGAAATACGAGTTGGTTGGACGTTGCAATGACGTTGTTCCAGTCCTTGCGCTTCTGATATTCGTTCGATTGGTGCCAAAGCAGGGCGATGGCAACGCCGCGCATACCGAATGTCGCCAGTTTAATCGTGGAACTTGCGGGGTCAATTTGACCGAGTTGCGATTCTGTCAGTCCTTCTTTGGTACGGAGTTGCGCAAGAACGCCGCCGGGATTCAACCGGGTTTCTCCGCCGGACTGCACGGTACTTGCCGGTTTGCCGACCGCGTACAGGACGGCAACGAGAACAGCGAGGACGAGTACATAAACCAGTTTTCGGATAAAAGAATTTCTCTTGGAATTCATAGCAGTAAATTACGCAGTTGGACTTTCGCCCCATTATCCTTGACCGGCAAGCGGTTGTCAAGAGCAGGATTCAGGAAAATTGTTCTACCCTACTGTATCGTCTTCCGCTACCTGCTCGGCAGCGATTCTGACGAACAGTTCCTTGCCGATTTTGAGGAGAACGGATAGAATGAAAAGGAGGCGGGAATTGTCGAGGTCGTTCACGAATCAGTGGGTCGAAATGTAGAAAAATTAGTTTTTACCGAATTGGCGAAAATTACCGGTCAATTCGATTATTACGTCGAAAATCTCCCTAAATAACCCTTTTTATTTTTCAAATTTTGCGATTTTTGACAAACAAGCCGTTTAGTTACAATACCGACGACATTAGGAGATATTTATGGGATGGTTACTTGAATTTATCTTTTACCCCATCGGTGAATTTCTTGTTCAGGTTCTATTCGATACCTTTTTCTATCTGTTTATTCCGATAACGGAAGAAGATCGCAAGCATTTTCGTTATTGGGAATTCGCTGCCGCTTTGACGATAATGATTTTAATAATGGCTCTCACATTTTTGCTGATCTGGTGGTTTGCCAAAATATCTTTTTGGTAAGACACGCCAGTCCGACTGCAAGTTTTTAGAAGCCGAGGGTTTTCAGGAATTTTAGCGGTTGGTGCGCAACGTTTAGTGCAACTGCCGTAATTTTATCCTTT
>JAISJZ010000218.1 GCA_031261125.1 Planctomycetaceae bacterium
AAGGTCTTTGTAGTCCTTCATAAATTGGTCGAAGAAATACTTACCGGCGAGAAAACCGGCTTCGTAGTAAATTTCGTCGCACTGTTCGGTACCGAGGCGGGATTCGATGACATCCCGGAGCGTGTATTGCATTAAGCGGTACAGGACGATGTTGACATCTTGTCCCAGATTCGGACGACCGGCTTTGATGTCGCCGATGATGTCCCATGAAAATTCATAAGCGCGGTCTGCCATTTGACTCTCCTTTGAGCAGTTGAGGAAAAAGGAAACAAAGCGGTATTATACCCCGGAGCGTCTGAAATTGCAAGGGTGTCAAATTCACGGTTTTCGGAACAGCGGCATAAACCGGTACGGCGTTTCAAGAATCAACGCCGCCAATGCGGTGTTTAGGAGGCGGCCGCCGGCATCGCAATAACTGTCGGAGAAAAACCAACTGCCGGCTTCGTCGCCGCTGCCGGACTGCGTGTTCACGAGAAAATTCTGAATCTTATCGTTCCACCGTACCCAGCCGGAACCGCCGTAATGGTGCAGTGCCAGCGTTGCATAGTACGCATAATACAAATTACAAGACGAATCGTTGTCTTTCAACGGATTCCACGCTGAAACGATTCCGATGCCGCCGTCAAGAATTTTATCGCCGGGCTGCCAGCCGAAGTACATCCGCATCAGTAAGCCGCACGCCGTACACGTTTTCGGTGAATCCTTGCCGGTTCCGTAGCGTTTTTCCAGCCGCGTCGGTCGGTAATTGTATTCCCGTCCGCCGTTGTCCGAAACTTCATCAAGGAACCGGTATGCTTCGTAAATCACCGGTTGGGAAACATAGAGTTCCGCCAACTTGCCGCTTTTTAACGCCATCATTTGCCACGCGGAAACGGACAAATCGCCCGGCTCGTTCGGAATGTACCGCCAGCCGCCGTCGTCCCGGTTTTGGGCGTTTTCGATGAACCGCAGCGATTCTTGGGCGGCATCCCGCAATTTATCCTGCTTGCGCTTGCTCATCGAATACGCTTCGCACAAGGCAATCGCCGCTATGCCGTGAGAATACATTCCTTGGGTTCCCTGATTTAATTCAAAACCCCGCTGTCCGGCAACGCCGCGCTTGACCAAAAATGCTAAACCTCTGTCAACAACGGTTTGATATTGCCCTTCCTGATGAGTATAACCGGCACCGAAAAACGGCAGAAGAGCGATACCCGTGGCGGCAATTCTGCTTCCGTGCGTTCCGCTGTTTCGGCACCGTTTGCAGGAATCGGCAAAGTCGAAACTCCATCCGCCGTCCGCCTGCTGGTGGGCGGCAAGCCAAACGAGGGCTTTTTCTACGGCATTTTCCCCTTTGGCAGAACAATCGCCGGAACCGACGGCATTACTGCGTCCGCTTGCTGACCGGCTGCCGAATCCGCCGCCGGAAACGAACGAGTGAAGAGTATTTTGCTCTGAACCGCCGCCCGGTTCCGATTCACTGTTTGCCGGTTCCTCTTTTCCGTGTTCCGGTTTTCCGTTCTCCGGTTCCTGCGTTTCTGCGTTTGTTTCTGCCGGTATGTTTGCCGAGTCCGGCGTGAGTTTCACTTCCGCTCCGGTTTCTCCCGGCGGAGCGGCAATTTCTTTCGCAATTTCCGGCAGTTCGTTGAAGCCGCCGAGAAACGCAATGCCGTTCCAGCCCTGCGGCACCGGCAGTATGATGAAAGATAAAATTAAGAGGATAATAACGTGAACGATAATGCTGACGGCAGTACCGGCACTTTCCCGCGACCGCAGTTTTTTGGCGATGAACGCAAAGACGAGACGCAATCGGGACGGCGGTATATCGTCCGTTTCCTCTTCATTTCGGACAGGGGAAAGAAAAAATACTTGTTTCAGAAAATAGAGGAAATCATTGAACCGCACAGCATCATTCTCCGCCGGTACTGTACCGATTTTTGCAGGAAACGGCAAGAGCGGTTTCACTTGCTTAATGTTTCCGGGGAGTTTCTAAAAACTCTTCAAAAAAGTAAAGAAAAATTCCTCTTTTTTAACTTTTTGAGTAAAGATAGTTTTTTGAGATTCCCTTTGTTATAATGACCGGTATGGAACCTATTCGTATTCTCTATATAATTGACACGTTAAACACATCCCGCGGCGGAAGTGAACAGCACCTCGTTTGGCTGCTCAAAAACATTCCTGCGGCAGATTTTGATAAACACTTTATCATCTTATCGCATTTTGGGCATCCCGAAACGTTCGACCCGGCAATTTTTCCGAAAGGTGCGCCGCCGGTGTTGTCCCGGCAATTTGGTTTCGGCAAAATTGCCTGGTTCAAACAAGTCGGCTTTCTCCGCCGGTATATCAAAGAAAACCGAATTCAGATTGTACAAGCGTTTAATTCGGTTGCTGAACTGACTGCTGCTGTTGCCGCCTGCACCGTCAGAAATTGTCAGGTTGTCGGCAACCGCCGCAACTGCGGATATGACCGCCGCAAAATAATCCGCAGGATACATTGGGCGGAAAATTTCTTTTCGATGCGGTACATCGCGAACAGCGAAGCCGCCCGGCAAACCGCTTTTCAAAACGACAAAACGCCGCTGAACGCTATCGAAGTTATCCGCAATCCCATTTCATTTGAGCGGGTGCAGACCGGTTTTGCCGAACAGATGAAACGGGAAGAACTGCCGATTCCGAATTTGAAGCCGGAAGATAAACTTGTCGGAATGGTTGCCACTGTCCGCCCGATTAAAGATTATCCGACACTCGTCCGGGCAGCAAAAACCGTTTTGCGGTCGGTTCCGAATGTTTATTTTCTGTGTGTCGGCGAATACCAAGGGACAGAACATATTGCCGAACTGAACGAACTTGCCGAACAGGAAGATGTTGCCGACCGGTTCATTTGGTACGGCGGAATTGACAATCCGTTAAAAATTGTTCCGCTCTTTGACGCGGCGGTGTTGTCAACGCACAGCGAGAGTTTTTCTAATGCCGTTTTGGAATATGCGGTTGCAGAGCGTCCGATTATCGTTTCGGATGTCGGCGGTCTCGGCGAAATCGTGCAGGACGGCAAATCCGGTTTTATTGTACCGCCGGAAAATCCCGCGGCGTTGGCGGAGAAAATCGTTTGGTTTTTACAGAACCCGGAGGCGGCAGCGGAGTTCGGCAGGAATGCCGGCGCATTTGTCCGGGAACGGTACGATGAACAGAAAATTCTCCGGCAATACACGAACTATTACCGGCAGATTATTTGAACATTCCGTACATCTTTACGGGAACCTCTAACAACTCATAACTTTATAGGAAGTTTTTTTTACGCGGCAGATTTGCGAGTTTTTTTCTTAAAACATTGCGGGAATGAGGATTTGTTTTTTCCGTCCTGACGGCTGATT
>JAISJZ010000341.1 GCA_031261125.1 Planctomycetaceae bacterium
CTCTTGTGAAAATTGACCGAATGACAATGCTTGCAATCCATCGACTTGACTACCGCCGTGAATGGGTTAGAATAATCCTATAAATGATAGTATAACATTCGCTATCTTTGTGTCAACACTGCCCGATTTTTAACATAGAAGAGTAAACAAAAACAGGACACGGCACGATGACACGAGCAGTGGTACTTCTTTCCGGCGGGCTTGATTCGACAACTGTTGCGGCAATCGCCAAAGCGGACGGACACGATTTATACGCCCTGACCGTTGATTACAATCAGCGGCACCGGGTCGAGTTGCAGGCAGCACGCCGGGTTGCCGAGTTTTTCGCCGTCAAACGGCACGTTATTGCGCCGATTGACCTTCGGCAGTTCGGCGGAAGTTCGCTTACCAGTGATTGGGAAGTTTCGAAAATTCAGTCCGTTGCGGACATCGGGAAGAAAATTCCGAACACATACGTTCCGGCACGCAACACGATTTTTCTCTCGTTAGCGTTGGCGTTTGCCGAAACGGTTGATGCTCGGCAGATTTATATCGGCGTTACCGCCGTTGATTACAGCGGTTATCCTGATTGCCGACCGGAGTTTATTGAAGCGTTTGAACGTACCGCTAATTTGGCAACGAAAGCCGGTATCGAACATTCGCCGTTCAAAATTGCTGCGCCGTTGATTTTGATGCACAAGAAAGACATAATACAATGGGGATTGGCGTTAGGGGTTGATTATTCTTTGACACACACCTGCTATGACCCGCTGCCGGACGGTACTGCCTGCGGCAGATGTGAGTCGTGTCAGTTGCGGTTGAAAGCGTTTGCGGAACTCAGCATTGCTGACCCGGTGCGGTACACCTAACGTTCAACTTTGTTTTCGCTGTTAATTAGAGTTTTTCAGAAGCATCTCAACAACGATGATACGTTTTCTTTTATTTTTAGGAATAACCGCTGTTGCCGTTATATCTTCGGCAAAAGAACCGGTTCGCCGTTGAATCTTGCTTGTGCTATAATGCGCCGGTCGCAAAGAATTACCCGCACCATTTATCGGCTATGAAAAACACATTTTGCCTCTTGTTGCTTTCCCTGTGTCCGCTCTTTGTTTCCATCGTATCGGCGCAGAATGTTTCAGTCAAGGAGCAACTTCAACCGTATATTGATTCCGGCGAATTACCCGGTATCGTTACCGTCATTGCGACGAAAGATAAAGTGCTGCAAATCGACACTATGGGATACGCCGACCTCGAAACGAAGCGTCCAATGACACCGGATACCGTCTTTTGGATGGCATCGCAAACGAAGCAAATTACGGCAATCGCCGTGATGATGCTTGTCGAAGAAGGCAAAGTTTCGCTCGACGAACCGGTAACGACTTATCTTCCCGAACTCAAAGATTTACGGGTTATTGCAGAGAAGAACGAAAAGCAAACCGTGCTGGTTCCGCCGGATAAACCGATTACCCTTCGGATGCTGTTGAGTCATACTGCCGGTACTATCGACTCGACACCGTTTCATCAAAGACACGGGATGGATTCTTTACCGTTAGATAGGGCGTTGACGACTTTCATTATGACACCGCTTGCCCACCAACCGGGAACGAAGTATCTCTATTCCGGCATCGGTATCGAAATTGCGGCAATGGTGGTTCAACGAATTTCCGGGATACCGTTTGAAACGTTTCTTGAAAAGCGGCTGTTTGAACCGCTCGGTATGAAGGAAACGTCGTTTTGGCTCACTGCGGAACAGATCAATCGGCTTGCCAAACCGTACCGATGGGACAAAAAAATAAAGAAACTGACCGAAACGAGAATCACTTTTAATACATATCCATTGGACAACCGTACCAACCGTTTTCCCAGAGGCGGTGGCGGTTTGTTCTCGACACCGGCGGACTGGGTTCGCATCTATCAAATGTTCGCCGGAGAAGGAACTTTCGGAGGCAAACGAATTCTTTCCCCTGAATCGGTCAAGGAAATGCGAACAAAGCAGACCGGCGATTTACCGACCAATTACGGTCTCGGTGTTCACATTAACGGCAGTGTTTTCGGTCACGGCGGTTCGCACGGAACCAATTCGAAGCTCGATACAAATACGGGACGAATCGTCCAGTATTTCATTCAGCAAGAAGGACTTCCCAAAGCCGACGAAGCCCAAGGGATCTTTATGAAAACGGCACTGGCTCTGTAACCGCCGGACGGTATCAGAACCGCATCCACAACAATATGCTAAACGGAGGGGGAGATTTCCAATATTGACACTGGTTTGATTTTCGGTATATTGTTGCTATGTTGTTGTTTGTCTTTTCGGTTTTTTAACGTTTATCCGTCGCTATGAAACACACATTCCGCATTTTGGCATTTTTCTGTTTGTTGTTCTTTGTTTCGACGCTTTCGGCTCAGAATGCGCCGATCAAAGAATTGCTTCAACCTTATATCGATTCCAGCGAATTGCCCGGTATCGTTACCGTCATTGCGACGAAAGATAAGGTGCTGCAAATTGATGCCGTCGGTTATGCCGATCTCGAAACGAAACAGCCGATGACACCGAATACCGTGTTTTGGATGGCATCGCAAACGAAGCCCGTGACGGCAATTGCCGTGATGATACTCGTCGAAGAAGGCAAACTGTCCCTCGACGAACCGGCGGTGAAATATCTCCCGGAACTCAAAAATTTACGGGTTATCGCGGAGCAGAACGAAAAGCAAACCGTGTTGGTTCCGCCGGACAAACCGATAACCCTTCGAATGCTGTTGAGTCACACCGCCGGAATGGTGTTTATCACGCTGTTTCAGCAAAAATACGGGATTGATTCGTTGCCGACCAATCGGGCACTGACGACATTCATTATGACACCGCTCGCCCATCAACCGGGAACGAAATATCTCTATTCCAACGTTGGTATCGACATTGCGGCGACAATCGTTGAGCGGGTTTCCGGGATGCCGTTTGAAACGTTTCTCGAAAAGCGGCTTTTCGAGCCGCTCGGTATGAAGGAAACGTCGTTTTGGCCTACCGCGGAACAGATCAAGCGGCTTGCTAAACCGTATCGGTTAGATAAGGAATCGAAAAAACTTGTCGAAACGAAAATATTTTACCTGACGTATCCGAATGATGATCGGGTCAATCGTTTTCCTGAAGGCGGCGGCGGTTTGTTCTCGACACCGGCGGAATGGGTTCGAATCTATCAAATGTTCGCCGGAGAGGGAACTTTCGACGGCAAAAAGATTCTTTCCCCGGAATCGGTCAAGGAGATTCGAACGAAGCAGACCGGCGATTTGCCGAACAATTACGGTCTCGGCACGAACATCGGCGGAAGTGTTTTCGGTCACGGTGGTTCACACGGAACCGATTCGAAACTCGATATAAACACGGGACGAATCGTGCAGTATTTCATTCAGCAAGAAGGACTTCCCAAAGCGGGCGAAGCCCAAGGTGCCTTTATGAAAGCGGCATTGGCTCTATGACCGCCGGACGGTATCAGAGTTGCGACAACGACAATATGCTAAACGGGGGGGGAGATTTCCAATATTGACACCGGTTTGATTTTCGGTATATTGTTGCTATACTGTTGTTTGTCTTTTCGGTTTTTTAACGTTTATCCGTCGCTATGAAACACGCTTTCCGCATTTTGGTATTTTTCTGTTTGCTGCTCTTTGTTTCCGCCGTATCGGCGCAAAATGCGGACGCACCGCATTTTGATTTCCAAGCAAAGGATGGTAAAACGATTACTGTCTATTACTTGTTACCGACGAATGTTAACCGAAAGACGAAAGTATTGTTCGTTATGAACGGAATGAACAGAGACGCTCTCGGCAACGTTAAACGCTTTTCCGAAGTCCCTGATACTCTCAATGCGGTGGTACTGATTCCGTTATTAACCCGCGAGGATTATAAAGAAAGTCAATATCAATACGGCAATATCAGCAGTAAAACAGAATACTCCGAATGGACATTCAATGTCGTTGATTCGATATTCATCGAGTTCCGCAAGAAACAAAATCTGCAAGCCGACACTTATATTCTTTTCGGTCATTCTGCCGGCGGACAATTTTCAATCAGGACGGCACTGTTCAGCAAAAGTCCGTATATCGATCTCGTTGTTGCGGCTAATCCGGGTTCACACACATTTCTTAATGAAGAGTTGGATTATCCGCACGGCATCAAAGGTATGCTGAAATATAAGGATACCATTTTGGCGAACCTGTCAAACCGGAACGTTTATCTGTTAGCCGGAAGTGCTGATACAAATCAGGATGACCCGAATTTAAGTAAAAAATTTAACGAACAAGGTCTTAACCGGTTTGAACGGGCAATAAATTTTGATAAAGCAACCCGTGATTATGCAGAAAAGAACGGCGTGAAATATAATTGGAAACTGATTAAAATGGACGGGGTCGGACACAGCAGTTCGCAAACGCTGCCGCATCTTATTAAAATTATTTCCTCGCAGGAAAAATAAATTATTTCCGATTTGTAAGTTGAAGCAGGAGATTCAAGACGAATACCATCCCGACCCCATCGTGATGAAACGATGTGAAACGATTTTGTTGCGTGCCAAAGGTCTCTGGACACAACAAATCTGCGAACTCACCGGTCAGCGTCCCAACACGATTCGCAATCTGACACCTTTATCAACAAGGCGGACTGGAGGCAATTTGCCGCAAACAAATGTGGAATTTATTGACAGCGGATTCGGCATATTTTAGAATTGTTCTATAACCGAAGGTTGGGGAAACTTGGCAGTTTGGTTAAGTAAAAAATTTTTGAAGAAATACACGGCTTCCTGTCAATCCTTATGCTCAACTCCATTATCGTTATTCAAGCCCGAATGGGGTCATCCCGTTTGCCGGGAAAAGTTCTTAAACTCATTCACGGAAAATCCGTACTCGCCCATATCGTCGAACGGGTCCGGCAAACTGCCGGTATTGACCGGGTCATCGTTGCCACAACAACGGAACCGAAAGACGACCCGATTGTTGAAGAAGCGCAGAAACAAAATTGGTTCTTCTTCCGCGGCAGTGAAGACGATGTTCTTGCCCGGTATTACGGGGCGGCACTGGAACATCCGGCACAGAACATTTTCCGTTTGACCGCGGATAATCTGTTCTACGATACCGAAGCGTTGGCAGACCTGCTGACGCAGTTCACTGGTTTGTCTTATGATTATATGAAGACGAACAAGAAATTGCCGCTTGGTTCCGGGGGTGAATTGTTTTCGTTCAAGAATCTGGAACGGGCTTACAACGAAGCAACAAAAACGATGGACCGCGATTGGGTTACTTCCTATTTCTACACGAATCCCGACAAATTCTCCATTGGTGAAGGACGGTTCGTCCGCAACGGCAAGGATTATTCCTCGTTCCGTTTGACAATGGACACGCCGGAGGACTGGACGGTCTATAACAATGTTTTTAATACCCTGTATCACGGCAGTCCGTTGCCGTTGAATGTAGTTCTCGCTTATTTAGAGGAACATCCCGAAGTGAAAGCGATTAACGCTCACATCAAACAGATGGGCGTTGCTGATTACAAATCCGATGCCGAGTTGCGAAAGGAGAAAGAAAATGCTGCAAAATAAAGTTGCGTTAATCACCGGCGGCAGCCGCGGATTGGGTAAAGCCGTCGTTCAATCGTTTGTTGACAAAGGGGCAAAAGTTGCGTTCACTTGGGGCAGTTCCGAAAAGGAAGCGGCAGAGTTATCGCAGCGGTATAGTGATTCCGTGTTTGCGGTGCAAGCCGATGCGCTGGATTACAATCGGGCATTTCAGGTTGTTGACGAAGTGCAGAAACATTTCGGCAAAATCGACGTTCTCGTTTGCAATGTCGGCGGACATAAAGACCGACCGATTTGGGAAATCGACGAAGCCGGATTTGATTACTCGGTAAAAATCACGCTTCACTCCTGTTTTAATTATGTTCGTGCTGCTGTGCCGAAGTTCATTGAGCAAAAGAGCGGGACGATTGTCAGCATCGGTTCGATTAACGGCTTGCGGGGACGGGAAGGCAACTGCGGATACTGTGCCGGTAAAGCGGCATTGACCGGCTTTATCAAGACCGTTGCGAAGGAACTTGGCGAGTACGGCATTAATGCGAACATCGTCGCACCGGGATTTATGGATGTCGAGGCGCAGCGCAAGACGAGCGAGTTGATAAAACAACTGGTGCTGGACGAATGTGTTATCCGGCGGTTGAATCAGCCGTCGGAAATTGCGGAAACGGTTGCGTTTTTGGCAAGCGATGCGGCAAAAAATATCACCGGTCAAACGCTTGCCGTCGATAACGGACAAAGTTTGTAAAATTGAAAAAACTCGTAATGACCGACGGCATTGACATCACAATGCAGACGCTTGCGCAGTCAAAGAACGGAGCGGCACCGAAAATGCTGGAAAAAGCCCTCCGCTCTTCGTTCTACGCCGTTCGGCACGGTGCCGGTAAAGGTCTCGTTGCATTGCGGGGCGGAAAAGGAATATGCGAAATTATTCGGCAATACATACCCAACGACGCTCTGACCATCGAAATTATCGAAGAAAATCGGGATAAATTCATTCCCGCTCTGAAAAACGCCATTCAGGACAGCGATGCCGAACTGTCGCAAAATGCGTTGAATATCGCATACGCACGCCGGTTCTACGAGTTAATTCCCTTTCTGATGACAATTTTTATGGACCAAAGTAAAGAGGAATCGAAACTGAACGAATTAGAACGAATAATAGGGAAGTTGCAGGAAAAATTTACCGATGCACTCGAGGAACGGAAGAATCGGCGTTTTTTATACGGAACGGTACTGCCGGAGATTTTCAACGTTATTACCAAAGCATTGAACGACTATCATAAAAACGACCCTGATTTGATTCTCTTGATGCTGTTTCGTCTTTTTCCGTATTTAACCGAAGAACATTCGCACCTCGCCGGTGTACTGCGCAACCCCGCAGGAAAGGCATACGGCACGGTTTATCACTTGTTTTTAATGAAGCAAGACCCTGCCGTCTATAATCTGATTTTCTACCTTCTCAATAATGCGAATCCGCCGATGTTAGCGGCAACGGCATTTGCCAAACGTTCGGATATTCCGTTTGTTTCAGGTTTTTTGAAATTGTTGACCGAACCGGTTTCAGAAGAGTTGAAAACGAATTTCGCTTCTATTTCCAAACCGGATTGGCTGAATCATTTGCCGGAAGTGCTGCCGGAGTTGGATGAACAGACGCAGCAAGGTTTGGTACTGCTGCTCGGCGTGTTAAATACAGCAACGGCGGAAATCACCGATGGTCTGCAAACCGTGTTTCATCTCGGTACCGGTACCGGCCGAACAGCGGCGTTGTCGGCGTTATCACATTATGCCGGTGAACGGATAGACAAACTCATTTGGGAGGCGTGCGGCGATTCCGCCCCGAAAGTACAAATGGAGGCACTGCGTTTATTGCCGCAGCGGAACGTTCCGAATGTGAACGTTCGGCTTCTCCAATTTGCGGGCAATCCGAACGGCGAGGTTCGGGCAACGGTATTGGAACTCCTGCCGAATTTCCGGTTTAGTAAGTTTGCGGAAGGGTTCGACCAGATGAGCGAAGACCAGCGGCGGATAATGTTCAAATTGGTTCGGGCAATGGATTCCGAGACGCTTGACGGCTTAACGGAAATGTTGACGACCGGCGATGCGGCGGCAAAAAACAAGGCGTTGCAGTGTGTCCGGTACGGTAATTTGACTGCGGTACTGGAAGATGCCGTTTGTGCTGTCTTGACAGCCGGGGAATCGCCGGCGTTGCGGAAGGAAGCGGCAGAACTGCTTACCGGCGGACAGCGGGAGGCAAGCCGGAACGCTTTGGTTCAAGCGATGCACCGCGACCCGGATGCCGATGTCCGTGCCGCTGCAAAAATGTGTCTGGAAAAACGCCCCGTTGTGTGGAAAACTGTTGACACTGTATCTTGATTAGATTATAAACTGGGGCGAAGTTCCTGTTTCCTACTCCTACCCTATTTATTTCTATGACACGCAAAACAACCCGCCGTCATTTTTTGCAGTTCGCTGCCGCAACCACAGCCGCCGGTTATTGGTTAACCGCCGGAAACATTCAAAAGGCAAGTGCCTCGCCGAACGAACGTCTTGCCTTCGCCGGCATCGGTGTTGGCGGAAAGGGTTGGGGCGACATTGAACAAGCCGGTTTGTTCGGCGATGTCGTTGCTGTTTGCGACACGGACAAAAGAACGCTCGAAAGCAGCCAGAAAAAATTCCCGAAGGCGAAAGCATACACCGATTTCCGCAAACTTCTCGAAGAGCAGAAAGACACGATTGATGCGGCAACCATCAGCACGTCCGACCATATGCACGCTCCGGCGGCGTTGATGGCGATGCGGATGAAGAAACACGTTTACGTTCAAAAGCCGCTGGCGCGGACGATGTACGAATGCCGGCTGATGGCGAAAGTGGCGAAGGAAACCGGCGTTTGTACGCAGATGGGAAATCAGGGCAGTGCCGGCGACGGACTGCGCCGCCACGCCGCCGAAATGAAAGCCGGCATCTACGGCGACATTAAGGAACTCCACGTTTGGACGAACCGTCCGATATGGCCCCAAGGACCGGAAACCATCCGAACCTTAAAAGCGTATGAAGAAAAAGTCCGCAAGGAAAAACCGGACGAAGCGGCGAAACTGATTGAAGCGATGAAGAAGAAGACCGAACAACAGGCAGCAAACGTCGAATGGGATTTGTGGCTCGGCGTTGCGCCGCCGCGGGAATTTTTCCCCGGTGAAGGAGCGAGTATTTATCACCCGTTCGGCTGGCGCGGCTGGTGGGCGTTCGGCACCGGTGCGCTGGGCGATATTGCTTGCCATTCGCTGAACAAGTTTATGAAGGCACTCGATTTGAGCAAGCCGATTTCCGTTGTTGCCCGAACGTCGGGACACGACTTCGATGTGTTTCCGAAGTCCTCTGAAATTGTCTTTGAATATCCCGATACGCCGGAGCGCAAAGGGTTCAAGTTCGTCTGGTACGACGGCGGCTGGTTCCCCGACCGGAAATTCCTGAGCGACAACGGGTTTAAGTATTCCGAAAAAATGCCCGAAGGCGGCGAAGTGATTATCGGAACAAAGGGGGCGGAAGGACACGGACGCAGCGAACGGCAAAAGGTTGACGTGCCGGAAGTCCGTTACGCACCGCATTACCCGAAGCCGGACGGTACGCCGTCGGAGAAGCAGGACGAGGACCCGCGGAACAAGTGGGAGTGGGTTACCGCCATCAAGGAGAACAAGCCGGAGTTGTGTTTCTCGAACTTTGTAACGCAGGCGGGACCGCTCACCGAGGCAATGCTGCTGGGCAACTTGGCGGTTTGGACGGCATCGCAGCCGAATGAGTGGGGCGAAAAGGTGATGTGGGACTCGGCAAATATGAAGATAACGAATCTTGCCGAGTTGAAAACACCGGGCGTTGCCGACTTGATTAAGCCAGTGTACCGTAGCGGTTATGTACTGGATTAACCCTGCCGCCTTAACATTGTCTAACGAGCGGGAAACTGTGTTTCCCGCTTTCGTCTAAAAATTCCTCTGGACATATTTCAGCATAATTGTTAGTATCCGCCGTTAGTCGTTCATAATTCGTCATTAGTTGCTATCCCCGATGTCTTTCTTTTTTCCCAGTACGCCGTCAAAAAATACGCCGGTACGGTGGTTTGCCGGCATCAGTGTCTCCGCAAACTGCCGCCGAATGGAAGCGGCACTTATCGGCGTTCACGGCACCGAAAGCGGCGCACCTATCGAAATCCGAAAAATCATTTCCTTCGATATTCCTGCCGAAATAACGGCAAGTTTTAATGAGTTGCAGTCCTCCGTTCAGAAAAAAACAAAGGACTTCAAGGTTCCTGCCGCCCTGCTGCTGCACACCCGCCGGGAATTGGCAAGCGTGGAAGAAGAGGCAATCTGCGAATTGCTGAATGAAGCCCGATTGCCGAAAAGCGATGTTTCCGCCGCCGGTATCAACGACCCGTGTTTATACATCGAAACACCCGGCGGCTTGTTCTATCAATGTCTTTGCGATGCCGCTTATCTGGCGGAACAAACCGGTCTGAATATCGTCGATGCGTTCCCGGAACAAGACATAGCGGCACACGGTCGCGGCGGTCCGCTTTTTCCGATGCCGGCGTGGGTTTTTCTCAAATCGAACATTCAAGACCGAATCCTGCTGGACTTGGGACAGACAGCACGCATCACGTTTTTACCCAAAGCGGAAAATGCGTTTTCCCATCAGCGGATTAAACATTACGATATTATTCCGTGCGGTTCACTGCTCGATGCTCTCACGGCAGAATTGACCAACGGTAAAACAGCGTTCGACATCGGCGGCAAACTTTCCGTACAAGGATGCCGGTCGGAAGAAATCCGCTCGGATTTGCAACTGCTTTCGGTACCGCCGGAGAACTGGAACCCCTGCGGACTACCGCCGGAACGGTACCTGAAAACCGTACTGCGGCAATCGAATAGTCAACTTTCCTGTCAGGATATTTTATGTTCCGCCGGTTATTTCATTTCTGAGAAAATTGCGGAAAGCGTTCTGGGATTGATTGAAGAAGCATCGGCGGACGGAAGTACCGAACCGGAAATTGTTGTCAGCGGCAACTGCCGGCTTCACGGCTTGCTGATGAACTCTCTTTCGACACAACTGGAACAGCGTCCGATGACGGTAATCACGCAGTTGGGAATTCCGCCGGAAACGTTCGATGCATTGTGTACGGCAATGCTGACCGTGATGGCGGTGAGCCATATTCCGTCGTCGTTGCCGCACTTAACCGGCAGTGATACCGTAAAAACACTCGGACGCATCACCCCCGGTTCTGTTGCAAATTGGCAGCGGCTGATTTTGGAAATGTCCGAAATTAAGCCCGCCGCAAGAACATTACGCTCTGCCGCTTAACCGCAGAACCGCGTCGCCTAAACCGACACCGGCGAACCGGGCAATGAACGGACATTTTGCCTTAAACAAGTAGCAAACCGCTTGCGGCACTTTCGCTGAATCGTATTCGACAAGCGTTTCGTAGTTCGCCAATCCTTTCGATAAAATCGAGTCGGCATTGCGAAGATGTTCCTGAAACTCGGCACCGCATTGTTCCAGAATTGTTCCGACCGCATCGTTGCCGTTGTCAATCACAGGAACCGTCAGCGGCAGACCGATTTGTTCCGCTTCTTTTTTCGTTGCATCGTTCAGCACCGGCATTCCGCGGACGACCGCCGTGATTTGCAATGCGGGGAAAGTCCGCTGTATTTCTTCTATTAACAGTTGGTCGCAAACGATTTCGCCGCAGTTATCCAGCAGATACAGCATTTTTTTTGCGTTGGAAACAAACTGAATGAATTCGTTAATGTTTCCGTTGAGCGGCTGTTTCATTGCTGTTTTCACGGTGTTCAAAATCAATTCTTCGTTCCAATCAGAACGCAGGGCGCAGTCAACGGAGTTACCGGCAATCGCTAACTGAACGGCAGTTTCAAGCGGCTGTTCCGATTGCCGAATCCGCTGCCGCAGCGAGTCCCGCACCGACAGCATCAATTCGTTTGCCTGCTGTTTTTGAACGATATACGGGTCATCGCTGCCGGTTTCCCGCCGGATAATCCGCTGAATGTCTTGGGCAACAAGCGGCGGAATGGTTGTAAAGCCCTTCTTTTGAACCAGTTGTAATGCTTGTTTCAAAACGGCGGCGTGTTTCGTTTCGTCGTCCGTTGCGAGCCGGGCGGCTTCCAGTGATTGACGGGACAGACAGAGAATACAATCAAGCGATGCTGGCATCAGGGGGAATTGATAATGAATAATAGACAATGGATAATCTGTGATTAGTCATTATCAACTATCTATTATCTATTTTCAATGACATCTTTTGTTGCCCGCCGCGATAGAATCCGCAAACAGTTCCGCAAACTCGGCATTGACGCTTTGCTCGTTACCAATCCGGTGAACGTCCGCTATCTCACCGGTTTCACCGGCAGTTCCGGCTGGCTGCTGTTGAAGAGCGGCAGCGATTGTCTGTTAAGCGACCCCCGCTTTACGCTGCAAATCGAAGAGGAATGTCCGGGTTTGAACACCGTCATTAATCCCCGGCACATTCGCAAAGCGAAGATTTTACAGGAAAATCTTGTTAACCGAAAGGGCTTGTCCTGCACGGAAAAACACAAACTTGGCATCGAATCCGCATCAATGACGCTTTCCGAAAAGGATTTGCTGTTCAAGGATTTGCCGAACTGCGAAGCAGTGCTGACGAAAGGCGTTGTCGAGAATTTCCGTGCCGTTAAAGACCGGGACGAAATCAAGAACATTCGCAAAGCAGTCGATATTGCTTACACTGCTTTTCAGGTGATTCAGGAGTATCTCCGCAAAAAAGGCGGACAGATAGAAACTGAAACCAAAGTCCGCAACTATCTGGAATTGATGATGCTTGAAATCGGTGCCGAAGACCGTTCCTTCAATACGATTGTCGGTGCCGGTGCAAGAGCGGCACTGCCGCACGGTGTTCCGAGCGGACAAAAAATTACCGGTCAATCGCATCTGCTCATTGATTGGGGCTGCTGTTATCGCGGTTATATGTCCGACCTGACACGGGTGCTGATTTTCGACAAGAGCGACAAGCAACTCCGCAAGATATACGAAACGGTGCTGAAAGCAAACGAGGCGGCAATCGAGGCAATTCAGCCCGGCAAGACCTGCGAAGAAATTGATGCCGTTGCAACAAAAATCTTGAAAAAATCGGGCTTGGTAAAGGAAGCCGCTCACGCTTTGGGACACAGTGTGGGTTTGGAGATTCACGAAGACCCGCGGTTCGCACCGGGATTCAAAACGGTGCTGGAACCCGGAATGGTCTTGACGGTCGAACCCGGTATTTACATTGCCGGTTTCGGCGGTGTGCGGATTGAGGACGACATCGTTGTTACGAAAACCGGCTGTGATGTGTTGAGTAAAGACGTTCCGAAACAATTTGATGAAATGATTGTCGAGATTTAACTGTGAATTCCATTACGATTCAACCGTTAACAAAACCGCTCAACGCTGTTGCGGTTCCGCCCGGTTCAAAAAGTATTACGAACCGTGCGCTGATTCTCGCGGCAATAAGCGGCGGAACAACCGTTCTTAATAATGTTCTCGATGCCGAAGATACACAAGTAATGTCCGCCGCATTACAGCAAATCGGCGTTGCACGCTCGGAAGGTACCGGAACTGATATTACCGAAATTTATGTCGGCAACAGCGGCACAACTGCAAGGTTTTTAACGGCAATGTTAGCGTTCACGCCCGGCAAGTACCGTCTTTACGGCAAGCCCCGGATGCACGAACGCCCCATTCGGGATTTAGTTGACGCTCTGAAACACTGGAACGCAAACATTGAATATGAAAATAACAACGGCTGTCCGCCGTTAATAGTTAATAGCGGACAGCAGGCAGCGGAGAATGAAGACCCGCTCATTACATCGGTGACGGGGAATGTTTCCAGTCAGTTTTTAAGTGCTTTGCTGTTATCCGCACCGCTAGCGGCACAGAATTGCCAGCGGCAGGGAGCGGAAATCCGATTAACCGGCGAATTGGTATCTAAACCGTATATCGAAATGACATTGGCAATGATGAAGTCCTTCGGCGTTGAACCGGTCGTTACCGATAATTTTTCGTCGTTCCGCTTTCCGAAAGGCACAACGTACCGTCCGCCGAAGGTGTATGACATTGAACCGGACGCATCGGCAGCATCGTATTTCTTTGCTGCGGCTGCGGTTGCCGGCGGGTCAATCATCGTGAACGGTTTGTCAAAGAACAGTTTGCAGGGCGATGTTGCGTTCGTTAATGCCCTTGAACGAATGGGCTGCGCCGTTGAATGGAAAACAACTTCAATCACGGTCAAACGTTCACCGGAGCAAAAACTTCGCGGCATTACCGTTGATATGAATTCGTACAGCGACACGGTGCAGACGCTTGCCGCCGTTGCTCTTTTTGCGGACGGGGCAACGGAAATTATGAATGTCGAACATATCCGGTTTAAGGAAACGGACAGAATTGCCGCCGTTGCAGCGGAATTGCGCAAGTTCGGTGCCGCGGTCGAAGAGCGCAGGGACGGTTTGAGGATAACGCCGCCGAAACAGTTGCAGCCGGCGAGTGTCGCGACGTATGACGACCATCGGATGGCGATGAGTTTCGCGGTTGCCGGTTTGAAAATCACCGGTGTTGTGATTCAAGACCCTGACTGCGTTCAAAAGACGTTTCCGAATTTCTTTGAAGTGTTTCCGTCGGGGGCGTTGTCGCATAAATCCGTTCTGTCGGCAATAGGGGGAAAATTTATTTTTTAGGTAGTGTTGACACTGCCATTCTAATGAATTGGCAGATGATGGCGAATTGCACGAAAGCGGCATACATCATATCGAGTTTGTCATAACTCCTTATCGTAATCCCACGGCTCCTTCCGTCGCATCGTGTTTCTCGCCGCCGGAAAGATGAAATTTAATTGCCGTTCGCCATTTGCAACCATTCTCGGCAATGTAAAAAATCGCATTGAGAAAGGTAAAATTATCGATGCAGACGTTACCGCGCTGCACCGGAAGGACAGGTTTGATACGATGGTATTGTCCTTGGGTGATTTGCATTGCGAACAATAACAGTTTCATAAAATACTGTCAAGGGTAGTGTGAACACTCCCTAATTACGATAAAACTAAATAAACAGAAACTATAGTAAATTGACAATACCATTTTTTTGTTTCCGCTCCAAACAAATTCAGTTTTCACAACTGCCCGGCATATTTTTCTTCAAGCGGAATACCTCCCTTCACCGATACACAGATAGAGGAGTATTTTTCTCTTCCAAAAACCGCAAAGCGAGAACCATCAACAGAGGAATTGTCAATGTTCCGTTCAACACTTTTCGGCGTACTGTTCGCCGCCTTGTTCTTCCTCTATGCCGCATCCGATGCAGCAGCACAGCAGGGCTACGGTCGGCAATGGGCGCAAACGTCCAACGTACAGGACTATCAGCGGTTCTATAATTACCCTTACGTTTATTATCCGCACAACTACTACTCGCCGGAATACTTCCGAAGCGGACCGGACTTGTACAACCGCTATCCGGCAGAAATGCAGGTACCGGCGTACAACAAGGATTGGATTAACTTCTATCCGGCAACGCGGCGGTACCACTCCGGCAATCATTTCCGGCTGGATATTTTTTAACCCGCCGCAAGCGGCTTGGGCTAAATTAAGTGCCGCGTTTGAACGGAATCATTTTGATTGAATAAGGAATGTTAACAATGCCGCTGCCGCAATTCGATAGAAACATCATTGAAACCATCGTCCGAAGTGTCGTTCTGGAACGCTTACGGTGTTCCGGCGGCGCGCGGGAAAGTGTGTTTCCCGTCTCTGCTGTTAAACCGGAACTGGTGGTCAGTATTTCCGCCCGGCATCTGCACTTGACGGATGAACACGTCAAGATTCTCTTCGGCAAAGATTCACTGACGAAGATGAAAGACCTGTATCAGGACGGATATTACGCTGCCGAGGAAACGGTAATGGTTGTCGGTCCCAAACGCCGAATGCTGCCGACAATGCGGGTTCTTGGTCCTACCCGCAAAGAAACCCAAGTAGAGTTGGCGTTCACTGATGCGATTTCGTTGGGCATCAATCCGCCGGTGCGGGAGAGCGGAAAACTTGACGGCTCACCCGGCTGTGTTCTCGTCGGTCCCAAAGGCGTGGTGCAACTGTCCCAAGGAGTTATTCGGGCTGCCCGGCACGTCCATATGAATCCCGATGAAGCCGCATTTTACGGAGTAAAAGACAAGGACTTTATGAAACTGCGGGTCTATGCGAATGATTGTACGACAACATTCGAGGACGTATTGGTCCGCATCGGCAAAGGACTAAAACTGGAGGTCCATTTGGATACTGATGAAGGCAATGCTGCTGATTTGGAACACGCCGATAAAGTCGAGTTGGTTAAATAACATTACGCTGTTTCATTTGGCAACCTCTAATGACTTGCCCTGATTTTTGGTATTGATAAGATAATGGTGTTTTCCATTTTATCAGCGTCAATTTTTCGTTATTTCCGGTGCAGCCGAATTTGACCTCCGCCGAAACGAATACAGACAAACTACAGTTTTCCGCAGCGGTTCGCCAGCAATGTCGATTGGGAAGCGTTTCGCCCCGCCCCCTGTGTTCTGCGAAGTTCTGTCCTGACGGAAAAAAGAAACCGCAATTTCGCTGGATGCTTCACTGGTCTTGGCGGAGGGGAGTGTTTTCCGTTTAGGGGCGTTTTACGCCGCAGAGTGCAGTTCCGTAACCCTTTGTTTTTCAATGCTTTGCCACCGATTTGCCTTGTAAAGGCATCGCAAGAGCAGCATGTCC
>JAISJZ010000366.1 GCA_031261125.1 Planctomycetaceae bacterium
CGATAACGATTACACCTACATTACGAAGTTGATAATACCGGACAGGGCAATACAGGAAACACGGCTCGTTCGGCAGGGGTTCGGACGCGTTGAATACATTTACACGGTACCGCGGGGGCAGGAGTTGATAGATGCCGGCGTGAAGGAAATGACGGTGCGGGCAACGCCGGTACGACCGGGACCCGGTCAACCGATGGTCTATACCATTCCGCTGGTGAGCGATTAAGACCAGATAAAATTTAACGGTTGTACCGGTTTTCCCTAATGTTTCGGTTGTATCAATCCGATAAGAGTGAAAGACAAATTCACTCCCCCCATTAAGGAAAAAACAATGAAACGGACTGGTTTAATCGGCGTTGTTCTCTTATTGTGCTTGTCCCTCTCAACAACGGGCTGCCTGTGCGGACGTTATGCCCGTCCCTGCGGTCCTATACTGGGCTGTGCCTCTCCCGTCGGTGCCGGTGTAGTCGATTACGTTGACGGTCAGCCCGGCGCGTGCGAAGCGGACTGCGGTACCAACTGCGCTCCGGCTGCCGGATACGGTACTTATCCCCGGTACTACGGCGGCAATCCGTTCGGATGCCTGAACACGATAGGTAACGGTATTGCCAATGTCGGCGAAGGTGCCGTGTGCTTGGCAGCATCGCCGTTTATTTTCGTCGGTAAAATCATCACCGGCGGCTGTTACGGATATGAATGGTATCCGAACTGCGGGTGCAGCGGCGAAGTATATTACGGCGACAACTGCTATCAGCAGCACGATTTTTGCAACCCGTGCGCCGGTGCCGCAACGACCGGTTGTTCCCGCTGCTCCGGCGGTTATTCCGAAGGAATTCAACCGGCAGTCCCGGCTGTTAATCCGCAGCCGTCAAAAGTATCGCAAACGTCCTTTCGGCAGATGCAGCCGCAACGTCTTGTTGCCCCGCCGCGTCCGGCAGTTGTCCGGTAGTTAATTGCCGGCATCGTTGTAGAATTGCTTTGTATCAAGGTCATCCAGTACGATAACGCCGTGAATGGAACCGGCGAGTTGCGGGTCGTGCCACGTCCAAACGACTTTGCCGTCCGGTGCGAACTCGGCAACCTGCTGCCCTTTCTTGCTGTCGTCGGCACCGTGTCCCGTCCACGTTGCCGCGACGATATTGCCGTTCTTCAATACTTGGAATTGACTCATAAAATAGAACAGCAGCCCCGCCGGTTCCGGTTTACCGCCCCAGCGTTTCACCGCGTTGTTGTCCTTGTCAATCTCCGCAAGAAAACCGCCGTAGCCCGCCGCCGCCAATTTGTTGCCGTTCGGCAATTCCGAAATCTGATAAATGTACTGCGCATCAGGAAGCGTCGTCTCTTTCAATATCTTACCGGTTAAATCCGTTTCGTAAATCTTGTCTGTATTGGAACCGAACAGCAGCGTATCCCGATTTGTACGGCGGATTTGCCGAATCTTGATAAACTTCTGGAAATTCCAAGCCGCAATTTCTTTGTCGCCTTCATCGAACACAAAAAAACCGGCACCGTCCCGGTCGCAGGCGAGAACCGTCCGTCCGTCCGGCAAACGGATTGCACTCATCGCACCGCCGTACCGGTTTTTGTCGAATTTTTCACGGACAACTTTCTGTGTTGTTAAATCATATTCCCTGTATCCGCCCTGTGTCGGCATTGCAACGAGAACCCGGTTATCACCGGTAAGTTGCAGCCCCCACGCTTTTCCGCCTTCAAGGGCAATGCACCAATTTTTTTCCGATGCCGTTTGGTCAACGTACAGCATTTGTCCGCGGGATTCATCAAGGAGCAGAAGTTTGTGTTTGACCGGCTCCGCAGCGGAGACGAAAGAACAAAACAGAACGAAACAAAAACAAAGAAGTAAGCGTTGCATTGGTCTTATCAAAGGTTAGGGTTCATAATGTCCTGGGGCGGCAGTATCGCCGATGCGGTACTGCTTTTCAATCTGCTGGACAAAACAGCAAAACTGGCAGAAAATTTCACGTCTTCGTAAATGACTTCCGGCGGCAAATCAAGTTTGACCGGTGTATAATTCCAAATTGCCTGAACACCGATGAAAATCAGAGCGTCCGCCGATACTTGCGCCGCCGGCGGCGGTACCGTTAAAATACCGATTTTGATACCCGCATCTTTCCCGCGTTCAGCAATTTCTCCGAAATCATAAACCGGTTTACCGTGAAATTTCTGCCCGATTTTTTGAGGGTCGCTGTCAAATGCCGCAACAATATTCAATCCGTGTTCCGCAAACCGTTCATAACCCAAAATCGCATTACCGAGGTTGCCGGCCCCAATAAGGAATGCGTTGAGCGTTTTATCCCAGCCGAGAAACTTGTTTATTGTATCAATCAATTCTGCGACATTATACCCGATTTTCGGTCGTCCGGTAATGCCGGTAATGGATAAATCTTTGCGGACTTGAACACTTAATTGTCCGAATTCGTCGGCAATTTGCGTACAGGAGACCAGCGTTTCACCGCGTTTGTGCAGTTCTTCGAGAAACCGCAGATAGACCGGCAAACGCTGAATACTTGGAATCGGGAACGATTTAACGGGAACGTTCAGCATATTTTTTCAGTACAAAAGTATCAATAAATTTATACTTATTGTAATAGGAACAGAGGGCGGGGAATAGGGGGTAGGAGATAGGAAAAACGGTATCCCGCTAAAAAAAACCGCCTGCCGGAGCAAGCGGTTTAACAACACCCCCTCAACACAACAGCATTATTTTTTCACGTTTGCTGCGGGCTGTTGTTGGTGCCAGGCATTGTTATCCTGACGGAAGATATTATATGCACAAGGCGTGCCAACCGCGAAAAAAGTTTTAACTCCTTAAAATACAAGGAGTTAAAGCAAAAGCAATGATTCGGTTAAATGTGTTTCAAAATGATACACCCCTGCGTTATTTTGCAAAAAACGGTGCAAAGCAATACAGAGTTCTTGAAAGAAGTGTTTTTCGTGTTATATTTAACTACGTCAAAAAACGGCGGTACAGCCGTCCTGCTATAATTCCTGCTCCCTTCCCCAATGCTTAAAATTGCCGTTATCGGCGGCGACGGAACCGGTCCCGAAGTCATCGCCGAAAGTATCAAAGTCCTCAAAGCGGTCAGCAAACTCGAAAACTTCACGCTGCAACTCGACGAATTCGACATCAACGGCGCACGGTACGTTAAAACCGGCACAATTATTACCGATGAGGAAATTGCAACGCTGCGGAAGTACCGGTCGATTCTTTTCGGTGCCGTCGGTCGTCCCGACATTGCGCCGGGTATCTTGGAACGCGGTTTTTTGCTTCGGTTGCGGTTTGAGTTTGACCAGTACATCAATTTGCGACCGGTGAAACTGTTCCCCGGTGTTGAAACGCCGTTGAAAAATAAAAAACCGGAGGACCTGGATTTCGTCGTTGTCCGCGAAAACACCGAAGATATGTACGCCGGAATCGGCGGATTCCTGCACAAGGGAACGCCGTCGGAAGTGGCAACGCAAACCGCTATTTTTACCCGGAAGGGCTGCGAACGCTGTATCCGCTGGGCGTTTGAATATACCCGCAAACGCAATAATCCGAAGGGTAAAAAGTTGACACTTGTGGCAAAGACAAACGTACTGACTTACGGACACGACCTTTGGTGGAGGACGTTCCAAGATGTGGCAAAGGAATATCCCGACGTAAAAACGGATTACAATCACGTTGACGCGTGCTGTATCTATATGGTGGACAGCCCGGAGCGGTACGATGTGATTGTTACGACGAATATGTTCGGCGACATTATCACGGACTTGGGGGCGATTTTGCAGGGCGGTCTCGGTGTAGCGGCAGGCGGCAACATCAACCCGGATGAAGGCGGAACGTCAATGTACGAACCGATTGGCGGCAGCGCACCGGACTTTACCGGCAAGAATCAAATCAATCCGATAGCGGCGATACTTTCCGGTGCGCTGCTGTTGGAACAGGAAGGTTATACCGCAGCGGCACAGCGGATTCAGAACTCCGTTTTGAAAGTAGTGCAAAAGATGAAGAGTCAAGCCGCCGCCAAAATGGGTTTTTCGACAACCGAAGTCGGCGGCTTGGTTTGCGAAAATCTTTAACAGGGTATTACGGCACTTTGACTTTTTCCACGACCGGCGATGATTACTTTCTCTTGCACCTGCGGCAAACGGTACTGTACGGATGATGATAAGGCGGGAGAACAATTCCGCTGTCCGCTGTGTCAAACCGTTATGGTTGTACCGGCAACGGCTGCCGAAATGGTAACGGACTTTATGTCTTCTGCCGTATGGATGAAATCAGGCACCGTTACTCCGCCGCCGGTGCCGCCGCCGGTTTTCCATACAACTCCGGCATCGGTTTCCCATTCGGGTCCTCCGCCGGTGCCGCCGCCGAAACAGCCGAAGTATCCGTTCTCTTTCCGCCTTTCGCTGCCGCATTGGTTTCTGCTGCTTGCCGTTCTGTTGCTGTTGAATGCTGCTTTATTGACGGCATTGCTGTTGAAACCCGCACAGGAGCCATCCTCGGCAATGGATGGAAGGGATGCAATACAGCAACCCGAACAACCGGAGGGGAAACCCGTCGAGGAAATAAAACCCGAAAAACAGGAAGAAGAAACCGACACAATACCGGTCGAACCGATTCCGTCTGACATTTTTTCATTCCGGTACGATGTCAATGACGCTGATTTCAGACGGACATAAGAACCGGACCCGCGGAGCCCAGCCGCGTTCCATACCGCTGCCGCGGGTAATCAAAAGATGTCCGCCGTTCGGATAAGTGAAAAAGCCCTTCCACATATTCCGCGGCAACTGCTTGATGTGATTATCGCCGCCTTCCGTGAATAGTACTTCCCCCCACGGCAGCGAAATTTGTCCGCCGTGCGTATGCCCTGCGAGCATTAAATCCGGCGCACGCTTTGCTTTGCGGTATCCATCAACTTTGTGATTCCAAGTATGACTTTCATAGCCGTCAACCGCATAATTCGGGTAATGCCCCGCCATTATGATAAAGTTGCCGGAATCGGTTAATCCCCGTTCACCGATGCCGCCGTCCGAATCGCCTAATCCCAGCAAAACGAGGTCAATCGGTCCTAATCCTTTGTCTGCACCCAAGTTATCGAAAATCGTTGACGAAGTTACCACTCCCACACCGGTATCTTTGAACATTTTTTGGTCGGTCGGTCCGACGTTGCCGGCTATCGCAAACACGCCCAGCGGTGCTTTCAGCGGAATACGGAGGAGCAGTTGCCGAAACAGTTCCGGCAAATCGTTAACACCGGGCGTACCAGCGTATGCCTGCAAATAATCGCCGCCGAGAATAATTAAGTCCGCCTTCTGTTGTTGGATTTTTTGCAGTGTCCGCTCTTCGTACCAGCCGATGCGGTCGGTCTGAATATCCGCAACGAAAACGACCCGCAGTTTCTTTTTCACTTTGGACGTTTTGATTTCGTAATGTTCAACTTTCAGCATATACGGTTCCCGATAGAGAACATCGAAACTGAACCCGGCGAGAACAGCGGCGAAGAACAGCGGTATTGCGGCAAAGACGAACCGGCGGTTCCGGCACAACAGGATGCCGGTAAAGAGAAGCAAAGCGGTGCCGTGAAACGCCAAACCTTCAACGATACACTGTCCGACATTGAAGTTGAAAATCTGTTTTTGAAAGTAGTCCGTAAAAATCAATCGGGAAAACACAGCAAAGCAAGCAATCCAAAATCCGCCGAAGAGGACAACGCCGGACAAATCCCAGAGCAGGGACGGTTTGCGGATGTCCTCCGGCTGGTGATACAAGGCGAATCTCAATATATCATCGCTTGATTGGGGAACGAATCGCCGGTATTGCCGGTACCGCAGCCACAGGAACAAGCCCAGCAGGACAATAACATCGAGAGCAAAAACGAAAGCGTGAAACGGCAGTGTATCCATCAATTATACCCGTTCGCTGATGGCGGTTTGAAGTAAGAGCATCTGATGACGCATTATACTCAATGCCGTATTAAATTCCATATTGTTCTTCGCCATTTCCGTTACCTGAAATTCCATCCCGACATTATTAAAGTCGTGATACAAAATCGGATTGTCCCACGCCCAATCGCCGCCGACAGCGGATTTACTGCCGTTCTTCAACGGATATTCCGGTCCGAACGGTCCCGGCGGACGGTGTTTGTGTTCAATCGCTTCGGCAAGTTTTTTCTTAAACACGCCGACATCCATATCGCGGGCTTGGTACAGCGGTGTGTCGTAATTCGCGATGTTTCCGGCGAGCAACGCCTGACGTGCTTCATCAAAATTGACGACATTCTCCAAGACCGGTACTGTTGTACCGTCAAACAACGCCCGGAATTGATAAGTAGGACGCACCATTTTCAATCCTCCATTGGTTTTGTCCCCGGTCTGCCGCCGGCGGCATTGGCATCGGCGGACGGAACGATTTTGAACGGTATTTGTTCCTCGGCATAGTCCAGCGATTCGTTGTTGGTGTCCGTAACGTTGAGACGCAGTTGATGCGAACCGGTTTGCAGTGTCTTCGGCAGCGACACCTTCAAATTGACAAAGTGGTCGCGCCGCGGTCCCGGCGTGGTACATTCAACCGCAATGTTATTCACTTTTTCCAGCACGTTGCCCGTAGCATCGAGAATCTCATAACTCATCGACACCGCAACGTTATATCCCTGTCCCGTCCGGCGTATCGTCGGATTTTCCAATTCCATATACACCATCACTGTTTCACCGGATTTACACTCCTCGCTGCGGGACAGATAAAAGCCGAACGCCTGCACATCACGGACGAATTGAACGTTCTTCAATTTCACCGGACATACCTTACGCAGTTCCATCAGTCCTTCGTCGAGACGGAACGCCGTTGCCGCATAACGGACTTTTGTCTCCGGCATACCCGTTTCGTCAAGAAATGCGGCAAGTCCGAGTATTTGATTGCCCCAAAATTCATTCACCGGCTTATCGGCACTTGAAAACGCCTTGGCGGCTTCGCTCCGGTTATTCAACGCCAATTCCAACAGCCGCAACCGGGCTTCGTTGCCGAACGTTTTGCCGGTCGGTGTTTGCGCAATTGTCTGACGCAGTTGCTCAACGGCAATTTTCGCCGTCGTTTCCCAATCGGCACCGTATGGTGCGTCCGGCATCGGCGGTGAAGTTGTCCGGCTGAATTGCGAGGCAACGTAAGACGCAGAAACGACCGGCTGCGCTTCAGGCAACTGCACAAGCGGCGGATAGGGAGAACCGGCAACAGTGGTGTCGGCTGTCCGATTCTTCTTCGTTCGGGATTGATAAGTTGATGGTTCTTCTTCAGCGGTATTTTCGGCTGTATCTATGTCGGCAAGTTCTTCTTTAACCGCATTGACGGTCTTTTTCACGGGCAAAATCTTCCGCCGTAAAGCCGCTAAATAACGGATTTCCAGTTCCGGTTCGTCTTCCCAGTCCATACTGCTGCGGAACGCCCCGATGAGTTCTGCCAATTCGGCATCGCCCACTTTGCGCTCTTCTTTCGGTGTCGCAGCAATTTCGCCGAGCAGTTGCCGCAATGTTTCCGAATCGTTCTTCTCGGCTTGCAATACATCGGCACCGCCCGCTGATTCTTTCAATTCCAACTTTTCGGAAAACTGCGTTTCCGGCTTCAATTCTAATGCTGGCGGCGGTTGACTTGTTTGCGTATCGGCGATGGTATCACCGCTCATTTCTGGAACTTCGGAAACATCGGCGATAAACTGTTCATCGACTAACACCGGCGACGGCAAAATCGAACCCGGCTTGTACAACGGATGCCGGGCGGTTTTGTACTCCGCCGGTCGCGGCGGCACCTCCGAAACACCGTTTTCCGTTTCTGCCGTTTTATTCTTTTTCTCTTTTTTTCCCGGTAGCAGCGTCTTGAAATAGGATAATTGGGACGCACCGGTTTCAGGAACCGTCTGACAGCCGGCAGCGCAGAGCAATAACAGGGTAAAGATAACGGCGTTTTTCATAACGAAAGCGGCAAGACAAAGGTCTTAACAAACTTTAACGCCGAACATTAACAATTCTTGCCGAACAACGCAAGAGAGAATTACAGCGACGGAATGTACGAAACGTCCGGCGAAAGCGATTCGATATAGCGTGCCAGTAAGTCGGCAGCGTAATCCAAATCGTTGAGCGAAATCATCTCGACCGGTGTGTGCATATAACGGTTCGGCGTACTAATCAGTGCCGTTGCCACGCCCGCGCGGTTCACCTGAATCGAACCGGCATCCGTTCCCGTGATTTTGCCTTCCGCAACGATTTGGACCGGTATCTCGTTATTTTTTGCCGCTTGCCGCAAGTTGTCAATCAATTTCGTCGTCATATTCGGACCGTAAGTCAGCACG